>JBDSJW010000154.1:0-3166 GCA_039917235.1 Kapaibacterium sp. (SeqCode)
CGCCGTGGTGCGGGATGTGGCCCCCCCCTCGGTATTATCGATCGAGCCAAAGCGGTCGATCGATCCATTCTCCACCGCCCGCTCGGGAATCTGCCCGCTCGCGTTCCAGCCGGCGCTGAAGCCGAGCAGTTCCGCGCTTATCGAGCCGTTCCCGCCGATCGGCGCGCGTGCTTTTGCAAAGAGGTTGACCCTCCTGAAATCCTGCGGCGCGTCGAAATATCCCTCCGACGAATAGACTTCGCCGCCAAAATAAGCAGTAACTCCGGGGGCCGAAATCGGTGCGCGAAGGAGCGCCACAGCGCGATATGTCTTGTCAAGAAACGGATCGGCCTCCAGCTTGACCAGATCCTCGCGAAGCGAATCGGCGGTCTGAAACGCCACGGCTCCCGCCGTTGCCAGATCGCCATAGCGGGCGAAATAAGGGCCTTTTGCCACGTTCACCCGCTCGATCGTTTCGGGAATAATGAAATGGAGGTCGGCATATCCCTGGCCGTGGCCGTGGGAGACCATATTGACCGGCGCGTCATCGACCGAGATATTTACGTCGGTGCCGTGATCGCAATCGAAGCCGCGGAGGAAAATCTGCTCGGCCTTTCCGCCGCCGGCATGCTGCGCTATCACCAGCCCCGGGACAACGCGCAGAATATCCTGCGCGGAATTCTTCGGCCGCAGCGCAAAATCAGCAGCGCGAAATTGCGCGTCACTTGCCGCCGAATATGTGTGCCTGGCCTCCACATGGATGGAATCGGATTTGATCAGAAGCGTATCGGGGCGCTGTGGCGTTGTCCTGCGCTGTTGTGCAAGAAGGGGGGAGGCGGCAACCGCGATGATAAACGGGATGGATCGTAGAACGTGAAAATGATTCATGGCCGACAGGTTGATAGTTCAGTCTGGTATTCGCGACAGTGTTTCAGATACGATATCAGGAGCGCCAGGGATTGCGGGCTCCCGATCATGCCCCTTCGTTGAACAGACCGAAAATCCTTCCAACCACCAGAACGCCACCGATTGCCGCGATCACCCTGGAAATCTCCGGTATCAGCACCTCTTCCTTTCCGGCCTTCCGCATCCACCAGATAAATGGATAAAGGAGGCTGATTACCAGCATCTGCCCAAGCTCGATGCCGACATTAAATCCAATCAGCGGGGACCATATCGCTCCGCCTTCGAGCGAATTTTTCAGAATATTTGTCAAATGCCCCGAAAATCCCGCTCCATGAATAAGCCCGAACATGCCGGCAATAATCCATCGTCCCTCATAATTCTTTCTGACGATATTTTCAATCGCCACATAGGTTATTGATGCCGCGATCAGCGATTCGGTGATAATCGGCGCAAGCGAGATAATTCCAAGGGCACTCAGAATCAGTGTGGTGGAGTGGGCGATGGTAAACGCGGAGATCACGCTGAGGAGGCTCCGCCACGTACGCGTGACGATTACCAGCGCGATCAAAAAAAGGAGGTGATCGTACCCTCCGATAATATGCTCAAACCCGATTTTAAGAAACGCGGTAAAATCACTCATGAATTGCTTAAAACTCGATTGAGCCGCTCGGCTCGGAAGATGTAAGAACCAGGCTGTGTTCGCCCGATGCAGTTTTCACGTTGACCATATTCATCTGCTCGCGGAACTCCTGAAAAAGCACGCTGTTGCTGATCGATATGCTGGAAATCGGCGCCGACGAGGAGAATGTGAAATTGAACCAGATCGATGTTTCATCGAGTCCGGTGCTTGTGATAATGAGCGGGAGTTTTTCTCCGGCGCTCGTGGTCGCGGTGAAATTCTGGCGCATATAGGCGGTGATTGCCGCTTCGAGCTGCGCTGGTCCCTGTCCGTAGAACGCGGTTCCCTGTCTGTTGCGGAGCGCCTTCACAAAATCATCCTTGTAATAGGAGACTTTTCCCGAAAGGGAAGTCCGTGAAAGCTGTGCCTTGCAGTAGCTGATATGGACATCGTGCTTTGGTCCGGCAAATGCGGGGACGGAGAGGAGCATCAGCGCGATATGAATCAGGGGGAGGAGCTTCATTGCCGGGGGAATGATAAATCGGAGGAGTATCGTGGGCCTGTATCCGCAATCGGATCGTGGCCCGCGAATATACATCGCTTCGGGGGATCAGATCTTTCGCATCGAATCGAGCGCTTTGCGGGCATCGTCGGCATAGAGGATGTTCATGTAGGGATTATCTCTCAGCGCGGCCCGGAGTTCGGACGCTGCCTTCCCCTTATTTCCGGCGGCGGTGTAGATCATTCCCGCGTGGTAATGGAGTATCGGGTTGTCGCTTTTAAATCGCATTGCCTGTTCGATATAGGGGACCGCCTCGGCGGCTTTTCCATTTTTATACAGGCACCATGCGTAGGTATCCTGCACATCGATATTATCCGGCCGGCGATCCAGTTCTCTTTTTGCGCGCATCAGCGCTTCCGGCAGTTTGATATCGTGATTGGCGCAATAGATGGCATATTCGCGATCCACATTCCATCCTCCTTTCTCATGCTGTTCGAACGCATCAAGCACCCGCTTCTCCATGGTTCCGGCCTGATCTTTCTGATCCATCGCCAGATAAATATCGGAAAGCTGCTCGAAGAAAAGATGCTCCGGCGCAAGCTGCGATGCCTTTACCAGCAGCTCGATGCCGTCGCCATAATCCTTTCTCGCGGCCTTGACGGATGCAAGGCCGTTTAATGCATATGGATAATTCGGACGCTCTTCCAGGATGCCGTTATAGATAAACGCGGCGGTATCAAGTTTTCCCTGATTCAGAAAAAGATTTGCGAGGTTATAGAGCGCCCAGGAGCGTTCCTCAGTGCCGGGAGCGCCGGCATCCGCGGCCATTTTCATGGCGCTGATGGCGCCGGGGCGATCGCCATAAATTTCGCGAAGATAGGAGGCGCGCGCGTAGGAGCTGAGATCGGGGCGCGTGCTCAGCATCATATCCGATGCTTTTACCGCTTCGTCATATTTCCCAAGCTCCACATTCGCGTCGCAGAGAACGCCGTAGGCGAACGCGCTTGCCGGGTTGGTCTGGATTGCCTTTTCGGCAAGGGCTTTTGCATCGGCAAACTGATGGAGCGTCATCAGCATCGACGCCTTTGTGATATTTGCGCCGAAATTGGATGGATCATATTTCAGCGCCTCATCGAGAACAAGTCGCGCCTTCGGGATAT
>JBDSJW010000155.1:0-4669 GCA_039917235.1 Kapaibacterium sp. (SeqCode)
CTGTGCGAGGTCTTGCGGTATTTCTGCATGAAGCAAGTTACTCAGCACGCTTCTCTCAAAGCGTCGAACTAAAGTCTCCGCCTAAAGGCGGGGGATTTTCTCCCATTCCCCGACGCGAGACATTAAATATCGCCCGGAATATCTTTACTATTATTCGAGATCGGCAAATCCGGATAATTACAGTAGTGTCTCATTTTGCCATAAAAGATTCTGTTTGTCATCCTGACGCGAAGCGGAAGGATCTCGCAGGTCCGTATGTTCGAGATTCTTCGCGGTGCTCAGAATGACAACACGCGGTTATCAAATAGTCCGTAACCAAAATGAGTCACTACCATAATTACGCTGATATTTTCGACTGCCCATGCCGTCACGGGGAGAAATTAACAGGGAGAGATATGAATCTGGACATAAACGCTCGATGCTGCACAACGGAAGAATCGATTATGAAAGAAGGCTGATGGTGGAACCAGAGGAGATTGTCACACTCAATGAGGATAGCCGACGGGATCGCGCGACACACGATGCTCTATTCAGATCAGCTTCAATACGTTCAGCAGAGCGCTCATGCTACAGCAACATTTCCGGCAGCATCCCGCTGATAATTCTCTCCGCCGGAAGCACCTTCACCTGCGTCCGCGGATGAATCAGATTCTCCCACACCCAGTTATGGTGCCGTATCACCGATACGGCATCCATATGCGGCCGGTCGGCGGTGGTATGCCCATCCTCCACAACCGTGATATCATATTCCAGGCTCATCCCAGCGCGGATGGTTGTATCGACGCAGAAATCGGTGGCGCAGCCGGTGATAAGGAGTTGCTTCACATGATGGTGGCTGAGAAGATCCGACAGCTCGGTCTCGCAGAATGCGTCGCAGGACCGTTTGTGTACCACGGCATCGTTATCATTTCTCTCCAGTTCCGGCACAATCCGCCAGCCGGCGGTTTCCGGCTGGAATGTATCGCCGGGAGGGCCATCGTGCTGGATAAAGATGACGATGCCGCCGGATGCGCGCACGGCGGCTGACAGGGCGTTGATTCTGCGGATGACGCCGTCGGCATCATGCCGTGGCCTGGGCTCGTTGAACAGACCGACCTGCATATCGATGATGAGAAGCGCGACCATACGCTGATTTCCTGGAGAGTTTTCCCGATACCGATGCGCTCGGATTCCTACTCGAACTCCACGCCGACCGGACAGTGATCGGAGCCCATAATCTCCGGCAGGATAAACGCGTTCGTCAGTCGTGACCGGATGCCGCCGGAGACCATCACATAATCGATCCGCCAGCCGACGTTCCGCGGGCGACAGTTCCCCATGACGCTCCACCAGGTGTAATGCCCTCCCTCCGGCTGATACTCGCGGAAGCTGTCCACGAACCCCGCATCGATCACATTATCCATCCCCCGCCGCTCCTCCGGCGTAAACCCGTGGGTCTTCACATTGGCCTTCGGATGCGTCAGGTCGATCTCCCGATGCGCCACATTAAGGTCGCCGCAGAAGACCACCGGCTTCCTCTTCTCCAGCGTTTGAACGTACTTCAGGAAATCGGCATCCCACTCATCGCAACGGTAGGCCAGCCGCGAGAGATCGCGCCTGGCGTTGGGGACGTAGACATTTACCACGTAGAGATCCCGAAGCTCGCAGGTCAGCACCCGCCCCTCCATATCGTGCATCCCCTTCCCGATCCCCTCGGTTACGCTGATCGGCTCCTGGCGCAGAAAGGTGGCGGTCCCGGAGTAGCCCTTCCGCTGGGCATGGCTCCAGTAGGCGTGATATCCAGGAAGCACAAGATCGATCGGGCTTCCGGGCGTCTTCGTCTCCTGAAGGCAGAGAATATCGGGTTGATGTTGATCCACGTAATCGGCGAAGCCCTTCTTCAGCACCGCACGAAGACCGTTGACATTCCACGAATGGATTTTCATGACGAATATGTGATGTTTTGGGGACGTTTGAAACGTCCCCCGACTAGGCAATCAGTTCCTGCCGCAGCCGCAACGTCTCCCGTTCCGGCTCCACGCCGAACTCCCTCTTGATCAGCTTGCGGCATTTCTCCAGTTGCTTCAGCGCCGCGATCCTGTTGCCGCTCTCCTTGAAGAGACGGATCAGCGCGCGGTGCGCCTCCTCGTCGAACTGGTCGCGGGTGAGCTGGGCGTTGATCGCCTCGATGCCGGCCTGGTAGAGCCCCGTGCGGAGCGCGATCCTTGCCACCGACAGGGCCGCACGACGGACGGCATCGCTCAGCTTCACCCGCGCCGCCTCGATCCACTCCGCGTAGATATCGGAGGCGAACTCCCCTTTGCGGGCCAGCATCAGCGCGCGCTGATATTCATCGAACGCGGCGCCGTGTTCCCCGGCTCTATCCAGCTCACCGCCGTGACGAACGGCGCGGAGGATCTCCAGCGCATCCACCCAGACGCTCCCCTCAAGATCGGGGTTGATGTTCAGCTCAAGGTTGTTCGCGCTGATATTGAGGATGCTGTTCAGCGATCCGCACGCGGCACGGGCAGCGCTGGCGGCATTGTAGAGCGCCTTCTTCTGCTGTTCCGGCGAGCGAGCCTTCAGGGCAACGCACGCCGCTATCTCCTCCCGCGTCGGCGCGCGATCCAGCACCGCGGCGGCCACCAGCACAATCAGCAGCGTCCGCGCCGCCTCACGCCCGAACGCGCTTTCGGAGATCTCCATGTAGGAGTGGGAGCGCATCAGCCGCAGAGGCCCCATCACAAAAAGTCGCGCCCTGTCAATCGGCCCAGCCTCCGCCGATCGGCTGTTCCGCATCACGACGTGCGCCGCCGTCTGCGCCGCCGCGCCGATCCGCTCGAACTGCCCGCCATAGTCGCGGTGGGACGCGCCCGCAATCAGATGCGCCTCCTCGCGGAACAGCTCCGCGACCTGCGCCACCCGCAGCACCAGCCCCCGCTCCGCCATCATCGAGCAGAGATCGCGCGCCATATCAATCGATTCGTTCACCAGCGATTCCGCCATCTCCGGCACGAACTGCGCCCAGCGGAGCCGGAGGGTGATGCGGGAGATTCTGATCTCAAGATCATATCGCCAGTCATACATCTGCTTGCATGCCTCGGCCGCCATATCGAGCAGCCGCATCGCCTCCGGGAAATTCTTTTCGGCGCATTCGATCATTGCCAGAAGCGTTCCGGCAAAGAACCTCGGCGGCGGCGAAACGCCGGTCATGGTGTCGTGACAGAACCGGCGGAAGCGCTCCCCCGCCTCGGCCGCGGCACCGCTGTCGTATGCGGGAGGAAGGCCGGGGGCGTCGGATTCGAGCGCCGGGATATCGCGAGGCCAGCAGAGCGAGATGGCGGCATCGGCCGGAAGGAGGCAGCGCCAGCGGAGCCAGAAATTGAAGAGGCCCAGCACGTAGGAGGAATCGGGAAGATTGGTGTTGTCGTTGTTCCCCGCCATCTGCTCGCTCACCTCGGCCGCCTCCGTATAGCGACCTGCGGCAATCAACGACTGCATCATTGTGATCTGAAGCGCCGCGTGGATAAAGCTGATATTCCAGAACGGCGAGCTTGTGGACGCGGAATATTCCAGAAACTCCTTCCTGCCGCTCAGCGCCGCGTCGGCGGCTATCGAGGGGCGGCCATCGATCAGCGCGAAGAGGGCGGTCAGGTAGCAATGCCGCACGTATTCGCCGGCGCCGAGCGGGGCCAGACGGCTGGAGAGCGCCTCGAAGATCTCGCGGGCAAGGAAGATATCGCCGATCGCGATTGCCGCGCGGACCGTGTTGATAACGGTGTTGAAAAGCTGCGATTTGGCGCCGGTCCCGGAACGGAGATCCCGCAGAAGATCGGCGCAGAAAAGCCTGAGCTGTTCATCATCGCGGATTCTGGCGGTGTGGATGGCGAGCGTCCCCAGCATGCTGTAGCGCTCCTCGTGCATGCCAAGCTGTTCGGCCAGATGGCAGAACCGGCGCGCATAGGCAACACCCTCCTGAAGCCTGTTCACCGGAACGATCGTCACGCGGAGCTTCAGAATCTGCATCTCCGCCACCATCCGCTCGCGCGGGTCGCTGATCTGGTCGATCGCCCCGGCGGCCTCCTTCAGCAGATCGGAAACATCGGTGGTGCGATCGCGGAAGAACCGTGCAATCCCGAGCGACGCGCAGCTCTCGGCCAGAAGGTCGGCGCAGGAGGGCTCGGAGGATGCAAGGCGGTAGAACTCCTCGGCCTTTTCCACGGCGGCGGCCAGCCGGTCCTCGCTGAAGAAATCGAGCGATGAGGCGATCACCAGAATCCGGGCCAGCTCCCGTGGCGCAAGCAGCGCGCGCTCCGCCAGAATAGCCTCATGAACCTCGATCCAGTGCTGAAGCTGATCAAGGATCTTGTACATCGGGATCGGCGTGGTGAAATGGGCCAGCACCTCCCGTCGCTCGGCGGAATCGCCGGCCGGCAACGCTCTGAGGATCAGCCGGAAAAGATCGGTGTCGTAGGTCCAGCGGTCGATATTCTCCCGCAGCTCCGCGCTCATCACAATCATCCCGGCAACATCGGCAAGATCAACCTCCGACCGCAGTTCCCGCTCCGCCTCGCTGATGCTGTCGTGGACAAACGTCACCTGATCTGGATCGGCGAAAACAGGTTTGAGAAGCCCGTAGTGTTCAAGCCGCGCGACCAGATCCTTTCCATTGCTGGCGCTGATTTTATCG
>JBDSJW010000156.1:0-8692 GCA_039917235.1 Kapaibacterium sp. (SeqCode)
GGACCGGGCCTGGAGTCCCGGAATCGACCGGCGTCCAGCGTCCCAGGGCGCCATCCCACCTGATAAGATTTTTTGAGGCAACACCGTCGATCACATCAAACGATCCACCGACATAGAGATCGTTTCCCACGGCGACAACCGCATCGATGTCGTAAGGGGTCGGGGGAAGAAATCGCTCGCGCCACCCCTCATCCCCATGCTGCGCGAGGGCCGGAATCACGGAGAGGAGCAGGAGAAGAAAGAAGACCGAACATGCAGGACGTGAAGATGAGATCATTCGTTCCTCCGATGATTGAGGTGGTATGCACAACCCGGAGCCTTATACGAACTGCCGCTAACGGGTCACGCTTCAAACACGGGATTGGAGGATTTTGTTAGAACAGGCGGAGAATAGTGTAACGATGCCGGAGATATTCAGGGAAGGTGATGAGGAATTGGTGGGGCTGGCCCGAGACTGCCGGGCACGTGTAATGTGGTCGACGCGCGCCCGGCGTGGCGCCTCAAAGGGAGGGGATGGAGGAGAAGGCCATCGATTCCATCGCGGTGATCGGCTAGGCATCGGCACGCGAAGCGGATCGCCCGACCGGCCGCATCTCACCGGCAACGCCGCAATACCCGAGGAGATAATTGAGCATCGGCTCCAGCATCATCGCCTGCGGAATCGTGATTTCGCCGCACGTTCCAGCCACCAGCATGTTCGCCTCCAGACGCGCCAGCGCAACCCTGACGGCACCGGCATAGGGGCTTGGCTTCCGATGGATCGGCCCGTCGCACACACGCTCGACCATCGATGCAACCAGTTCGGCGGCGGCGCGGAGATCGTGACGGATGGAGCTGGAAGGCCCGTCGGAAGCGATATTCCTGACCTCATCCAGCAGTGCCGCGGCGGCATGCCGGGCAAGCTGATGGCGAAGCTGCCCACCCATCGCCGACTTCATATTTTTCAGGCCCGATAGCTTTCTCATGATATGCTCGAATCGTTTGAATTCCATTTCCCTCCCACCTTCTCATCCCCATGCGACGCGTCTTCCGGGAGGGAGAAAGGCGCGTCGCATGGCTCTCCATCGGTGTAGTGGTATGGGAGATAATGCGTGAGCCCTAATTGGTCAGGGTTGCAGCCTGGGCGCGATAGGTTTCGCCGAACCGCGCGGCCACCGAAGCCATGTTGACCGGCGACACCTGGCGCGGGTTGAGAAAATGTTCCAGGATGACCTCTCCGGTCCGGCTATCGTACCAGAGCGTGCCGACCGCGGAGCTGAAGTTGAAGAGCGCGATCTTCCGCTGTATCCGCTGCTTCTTCTCGGCGGAAACACCATCCAGCCGGGTGACGACGCAGCTCAGGGTGATCTTCTGCGAGCTTTCCTGCCGCACCGTGCAGACCCTAACGCCGGTGTGGGCGTCGGTCATGACGATTGCGTCATTGACAAGGGAGACTTTATAGCTGGTCTGCTTGTTGAGATTATCTCTGATTTTTCCGAGGAGCGACGGGCCTGTAAGCTGTGCAAATCCCGGCGTGGCGAGCAGGAACATGATCAGTGCCACCGGCGCGAGCAGAAGTTTTTTCATGACAAGTCTCTCGTTTGGAGTGATAGAAGTACGGAGATCATAACATGGGCGATCCATCATCGTTCCGGCGGCGTCCCCGGCGGCCGCGGTGCGATAGGGTGAGTCGCTGCCACGGTCGCCGGTATCAAGGGGGGCCTTGCCGGTTATTGACTGTGAAAGGGGGATACCAATGCCTGTGCCAGGGACGAAAACGCCGCGAATGATGGTAATTCAGGGGAGAATGGTGGTGCCAACGTGATGGAGTGTCACGACATGTGCAATACCGTCAACCTGCGCCTCCCTCCACGCGCTTATTCCGCCGGGGGATTCGTCTCCTTTGTTCCCCGCTGCCGACGCGCCTCGAAAAAGACCACCCCCGCCGCAACCGAGGCATTCAGCGATGCAACGCTCCCCGCCATCGGTATCGAGAGGAGCGTATCGCACATCTTTCTGACGCGGGAGCTAAGCCCCGCCCCCTCGCTCCCGATGACGATCGCCGTCGGCCGGGTGAAGTCATATTCCAGATAGGGCGTCCCCCCCCGCTCATCAAGGCCGACGATCGCGATCCCCTCCTGCTGCAACCCGAGAAGGATATCGCCGATGTTCGAGGCGCGCGCGATCGGTAGATGCTTGGCGGCCCCGGAGCTTGTCTTCATCACCACATCGGTAATGCCGCTGGAATCGCGTTTCCCGATCAGCAACCCATCGATGCCGGCACATTCCGCAGAACGGATGATCGCCCCCACGTTGTGCGGATCGGTCACCGCGTCCAGCGCGGCCATCAGCGGGACGCTCCCCTTCCCGTAGATATCCTGCGCAAGCTGCTCGATATCCACATACTCAACCTCGCTCGCCACCGCTATCACCCCCTGCGACCGCCCCCCCAGGCCGGCGGCCCGCTCCAGCTCGGAAAACCGCCTCCGGTCGATCGTGGCACACGGAACACCCGCCCGCTTTGCCTCGCTTTTGATCCGGTTGATCGGCTCCCCCTCCATCCCGAACATGATGAAAACCTTCTCCACTCCCTCTCCCGAGCGAAGAGACTCGATGATGGCGTTGCGTCCGTTGATATACATGCGATTGAGATTTGAGGCACGTCACAAGCCCACGCCATACCGGCGGGACCAAAAGAACAATTCATCGAAATTACAACGGCGGGATGGATTGAATCTGCAATATCGAGTGACGAACATCCCGGCGGCGGGAAGATGCCCGAAGCGGCTACTTCCCGTCGGCAAGATGTTTGTGATAGGCAAATGTCCCGAGGATGCCACGGATCAACCCGTAGAGAGCAACGAGCGCGGGCAGGATCAGAGGTATCGGGAGGACGGGTATAATCAACAGCATCACCATGAACGCAAGCACCGCGCAGATCCGGCTGTTGCGGAAGATGCCGAACCCCAGACCGAGAAAGAGCGCGCCGTAGAAGAGAAGTCGTGCAACAGCCTGGGGGGATGGAAGCGCGGGCGCGGCTGAAACGAACAGCACGATAGCCAGCAACGCCGCGAAACCCGCCGAGGCATACGCCGACCACATCCCCCAGCGAATCCCCCGCCGGATGTTTCGTTCCTTCGTCTCTTTGAATTCGAGAAACCGGGAAGGGTCATCGGTGATCCTCTTATCCGCCAGCTTCCTCATCTGCCCCTCCACCTTCTCCATCCCGCCGCGACGCTCGATCTCCTCCCGCGCCGCATCGACAAGGCTCTCGGAATGCCCCTCCGGTGCGTTCACAACGGCCATCAGTTCGGCATCCGATACCTTCCTGAATCCTTTGTAGCTTCCGGCCATAGTGATAAAAATTGCTTTGGGAGATGTTGATTTCGGCGACAACGCGAACATCCGGTTCGGGACGATGACCGCCGGATTCACCGCCGCCAGCGCACTCAGTTGATAATGCGATCATTATAACCCAGGCTGAAGATCATCCTGGCCTCTCGATCATGGTTTCGAAATCCTCGTTCTCAAGCTCGATCTGCCGCCATCTCAGCACGGAACGAACACTGCAGATAGCGCCGTAAAGAGGAAGGGCCATGATTATCTCTCCGGTCCAGTTGCCGTCGGAGGTGGCTCTGACAATCATGGTCAGCAGGACCAGGCTGACAACGGCAAGCAGCCCGAAAGCGCAGTATCGTTTTTTTTGCAGCACCCCGATACCAAGCGCAAGGCTGGTCAGCGCTATCAGCGCCAATGGCAGATAAAACAGCACCGTTACCGGGCTGAGAAGCGCTGCGATATTGAAGATGATCGGTATCAAAAGCAATCCGCTCAGTATACATGCCGCCGCCATACCCCAGTAAAACCCGTAACGGATCTGCTTCGCCGTCATCCCGTTCCATTCCGGCGGCAGATCGGGCGCGCCAGCCCCCTCCTCCAGTTCCAACCCCTCCAGAACACACGCCCGCCCGCCGCGACGCTCCATTTCATCCTCGGCCGCCTCGATTACCATATCGGAATAAAAATCCGCTGTATCGATAATAGCCAGGAGTTCACGATGTGATATCTCCGTGAAATCATCTTCGCTCGGGTCATCAGAGGCATTCGCAGTTAAATAATCCGCCATAAGAATTACCGCAATGAATTCCACCAGCCTTTATCTATTTCCTACGCCACAATTTTCCCAACATCCCGCAGCATCGCGCGGTACGCCAGCGTTCCACGAAGGCCACGATATCCTCCATACACCACCGCCAGCCAGATAATCACCGAAAAGGTCATGGAGAAATCGGGCCTACCGATATGCCGCCACGGAAAGAAGAAATAGAGTTCGATTACCAGCACGATTGCGGCGCAATAGATATTTCCTCTCGATATTCCCTCCCTTATGCCGAACAGGGCCGCGCAGACGACGGCAAATATCGACTTTACGCCGAAAGCGTGCATGGAGAATTCGTCGGACACCATAAAGAACAATATGGACAACGCATATATTCCAAACATGTTCGCCGTCACCATTCCCCATTTTAGCGATTTTCGGATCTGCAATTCGGTCAGCCCGTTCCATCTGCGGGGGTCGGTGGCCATATACTTCGAAGCGATCGATTCTCCCGGCGCTATCACCTCGAACTCCGTTGCTTCAGCGGCGGATTTCTCCCGGCGGATCAACGCATCCAGGCCGCCACGCCGCTCAATCTCCTCCCGGGCCGTGCGGATTTCCCGATCGGAATATCCCTCGGGCCGCCGCACGATCTCAAGAAGATCACGATCGGAGAAGTGCGAGAAATCGTCTGCCGGGTGAATTTCCATGCGCTGCGTAAAATTGCGTGGATGACACGGAGGATATTCGTGGAACGCGAAAAAGGCGAAGATAAAATTTTATGGTGATAGCGGTGATGCTATTTCAGAGATCCTGATCATTTCCGTCGGGATTCGGGAGGATTTTTCCCAGGAAGCTCCGCCGGTGGATCTCCGTCGGGCCATACCGGAGAATCGCGGCGCGGTGCATCGGCGTGCCATAGCCCTTGTGCTGATGAAATCCGTAGTGGGGGCTCCGCTCATGCTCACGTCGCATGATCCTGTCGCGCGTTACCTTGGCGATGATGCTGGCCGCGGCAATCGAATGGCAGAGCGCATCGCCGCCGATAATCGCGCGGCATGGAACGCCGAAATCAACAGCGTCGCGACCATCCACCAGCACATAATCCGGGAAAATTGAGAGGCCGGCAAAAGCAAGCCGCATCGCCTGAAACGTGGCCTGAAGGATGTTGATCCGGTCGATCTCCCGGTGGCTTACAATCCCCACGCTCCAGGCCAGCGCCCGCTCAAGAATCAGATCGTACAGGCGTTCCCGTTCCCGCTCCGGCACCTGCTTGGAATCGCGCACCCGGCTGATGATGCTCCCCTCCGGCAGCAGAACCGCCGCCGCCACCACCGGCCCCGCAAGCGCGCCACGCCCCACCTCATCGATGCCGGCGATCCGCTGATAGCCGAGGCCAAGAAGCTCCCGCTCGTGATCGTTGGTGGGGGGAATGCGGTTCACTGCGTATTCTGAAATATCATAAAAAGGGGAATGCGATTAATGAAGCCGGTGTCCAATCAGGTTCATAAACTCATTGCGGGTCTCCACCTGATGCTTGAACACGCCGAGCATTGCGCTGGCGGTGGTAGAGCTATTCTGCTTTTCCACCCCCCGCATCATCATGCACATATGGCTTGCCTCGGTCACCACCGCCACCCCCTGCGGCTGAAGATGGCGCTGAATGGTCTCCGCGATCTGCTGTGTCATCCGCTCCTGCACCTGAAGGCGCCGCGCGAACATATCGACGATACGCGGGAGCTTGGAAAGGCCAACGATCTTCCCGTTGGGGATATAGGCGATATGCGCCTTGCCGAAAAACGGGAGCATATGATGTTCGCAGAGGGAGAAAAAATCGATATCCTTTACGATCACCATTTCATCGTACCGCTCCTCAAAGATTGCATTATTGAGAAGCGTTTCGATATCCATCGTGTAGCCATGGGTCAGGAACTCGTACGCCTTCGCCACACGGTGCGGCGTGCGGAGCAGCCCCTCGCGCTCGGGATTTTCGCCGACCAGCGTAAGAGTTTCATGGACCAGTGTTTCCATTCTCCCGGCATCATACTTCCGCGCCGCCACCGTGCGTGGGGTATCCAGCCGGTCCTCATCGGCATTGCCGGAGAGATGCGTTCCGTCGATATCCCCCGCTTCTCCATGTGCCGTGCTGTTGTTCCGCATAACTCCGCTCATAAACGCGCCTCCCCGGCAAGGAGGTCATGCCTCACCAGCTCCACAGGTTCGCCGAAATACTCCACGAAATTATTTTCCGACTCGTAGAGTTTCAGTGAGTGGAGAATTCCCGATGATATTTTCGGCTCCAGAATTCGCCAGAACGCAATTGCGATATTTTCCGCCGTTGGTATCACACCGCTCAGAAAATCGACATCGAAATTGAGATGCTTGTGATCGACCTTTACCAGAATTTCCTCCTCGATCAGCCGCGCAAGGAATTTCAGATCGATCACGTAGCCGGTTTCCGGGTCGGGAATTCCCTTCACGGTCACTTCCATCTGGTAATTATGCCCATGGCCGTGATAATTATTGCATTTATCGAACAGCGCCTCATTCTTCGCGTCGCTGAATTCCGGGTTGTAGAGCCGGTGAGCCGCGGAGAAATGCGCCCGCCGTGTTACATATATCATGATATTCCCTTCTGCAAATCATTGTTCGGGATGCACGGCATATCGCCATGCCGGTTCCGGTTATGCGATCTCCGCCGGACTCAAGGCTTTGGCTCGGCGGCTCGCATGCCGTTCAACAGTACAAGAATCGATCCGGTTCCCTTTGTGAAGAACCTGGAGTAGGAGAACTCCGTCAGCGCCTTTACCGGCACAAGCAGATCGCCGGAGGGCCGGCTGAAATCGGCGGCCATATGATAGGTGTATCCGCCAATCCAGTAATCGTTCTCCTGGTCGATCTCGATATGCGCCAGATCGCACGAATCCTTTCCCACCCGGAACTTCCCACTCCTGTCGTCCGCAACAAATGAAAAGAGGTAACAGGGGCTGCCGTCGGCCGTTGCGACGGAATCGAGGAGGGCGCAGCCGGTATTTTCCGCGTCGGCGAGAAGGGCTCTGAGAAGCGGGAGAAAATCGGCGCCGAAATGGAGCCCGGTAAGCTGTGCTTTTTCCTGCGAGCGGGCCTTCCCCTTGGAATCACGGAAGGTGTACATATCCTTGAGAAGCGTTGTATCCCCCTGAATGGCGTGCGTCAGCGGGATGGTCGTTACCGGCGCCCATTTCTCCTTGGCAAGCCCGAAGCTATCGGCGATCCGCACCCGCTGCGTCTCCCTGCCGAACTCCATCGTCATCGCCGCGCCGGCGTTGAATGCGGCGGCGGCAAGGCTTACGCTGTCGCGCAGGGCCTGGCTCTGCGCGCGCTGAAGGATGGCCCGGACGCCGGCGGTAAGGGGCGGCGGCTTCTCATGGCCGCCACAGGCTATCACACCGACGCTCAGCACCAGAAGCGCAATCCCGAGCAGCGCTCCGCGCCGTAACCCGATACCTGCCGATCGATCAATCATGCTTCCGCTCCCGGGTCGCGCCACCACGTTCCTCGATCGCCCGAAGGATGCCGAGCGCCGCCATCGCCGCGCCGAACCCGTTGTCGATGTTCACCACGGTGATACCGCTGGCACAGCTTGTGAGCATCCCCAGCAGCGCGGTAAAGCCGCCAAGCGCGGCGCCGTACCCCACGCTGGTGGGAACTGCTATCAGCGGCTGCCGGGAAAGCCCCCCCACGACGCTGGGGAGCGCCCCCTCCATGCCCGCCACCACAATCAGCACGGCGCTCCTCTCCATCCGCTCCCGCTCGCCAAGCAGCCTGTGGATGCCAGCAACGCCAACATCGTAGATGCGATCGACCGGCGCGCCGAATGTTTCGAGCGTCATGCACGCCTCCTCCGCCACCGGCAGATCGCTGGTGCCGGCGGCGATCACGCCGGTGGTCAGCGCCGTCAGTTGAGCGTGCGGCGCCCCTATTCTGATGGTCCGGGAGAGAGGATCGTACGCACCATCGCCGATCTCCCGTAGCACCTCCTCCGCCACATCCGGCGCGCAGCGGGTGCCGTAGGCCAGGCCGTGCGCGGAGAGAAGCACGCGGGCAATCCTGATGATCTGACCGGCGGTTTTCGAGGCGCAGTAGATCACCTCGGGGACCCCGCGCCGTCGCTCGCGATCGATATCGACGGAGGCATCGCCGATATCGACAAAGCCAAGCCCGGAGCTGAGTTGCTCCACGGCGCTATCGACCGGCGCGCCGTTGCGGACGGACTCCAGTATCATGCGGACATCTTCCGGTGTCATAGTGCGGGGATTTGAATCTGGGTAAGAGTCTCGTTCAGGGAGCCGGAGCGGAAGCCACGGAGATCAAGCGAGATATAGCGGTAGCCGGCGCCGGTCAGTGCCGCATCGATCGTATCGGCCAGATCAAGCGCGCGCTGGAAATCATCCCTCGGTATCTCGATCCGGGCCAGATCGCCATGATGCCGCACCCGCAGCTCGCGAAAGCCGAGATCGCGCAGCGCCCGCTCCGCCCGATCGATCCGCGTCAGTATCTCCCGCGTGATCGGCGTGCCGTACGGGACGCGGGAGGAGAGGCATGGAGCCGATGGCTTGTCGTGATTCGACAGTC
>JBDSJW010000157.1:0-5844 GCA_039917235.1 Kapaibacterium sp. (SeqCode)
CGGCGGTGGAGATCGCCCTGAAGATGTGCATCGGCCTCTGGGCAAACCGCGGGGAGCGGCGCGGTCGGTTTCTGGCGCTGGAGGATGCCTATCACGGCGATACGTTCGGGGCGATGTCCGTCAGCGAGCGGTCGCTCTTTACGCGGCAGTTCAACGCGCTCCTGTTCGATGTGACGCGCCTTCCCTTTCCCGCCGATGGCGAATCGGAGGAGCAATTGCTCGCGGCGGCGGTGGAGGAAATCGGGAGGGGGGATGTGGCCGGCGTGATCGTTGAGCCGCTGATCCTCGGGGCCGGGGGGATGCGCTTCTGGGGCGCCGACACACTGGCGCGGCTGGCGTCGATCTGCCGGAATAACGGTGTTCCCCTGATCACCGATGAGGTGATGACCGGGTTCGGGCGTACGGGGACGATGTTCGCGGTGGAGCAGGCGGAGATCATCCCCGACATCATTTGCCTTTCCAAGGGGCTGAGCGGGGGCTTTCTGCCGTTCGCCGTCACGGCGTGCCGTCCGTGGATCTACGAGGCTTTTCTCAGCGATGATCGCTCCAGGACGCTGTTTCATGGTCACTCCTTTACCGCCAACCCGCTTGGCTGCGCGGCCGCTCTTGCAAGCCTTGAGATCTTCCAAACCGAGCCGGTAATGGAACGGATAGCGTCGATCGAGGGGGTGCATCGCGAGCGGATGGCGGAGCTTGCGGCGTCCGGCGGCGTGGCCGATATCCGAATCCTTGGGACAATCGCGGCGCTCAACCTCCGATCCGATAACCCCGGATACCTCAGCGACGCGGCGGCGCGGATTGTAAGCCGGGGATTTGAGCGGGGATTTCTTCTCCGCCCGCTCGGCAATGTCGTTTATATCATGCCTCCATACAGTACATCATCCCATGATCTCCATCGACTCCATGACTTCCTTGCCGATGAGCTTTCATACTGAGCGCGCTCACAATGAGCCATTGCATACCGAACCTGATACCGACGAACTGGCGTTACGCGGGGCGTTCGAGACGTGGCTGCGGGAGGCCGTGCGGGTTCCGGGGCTGCATCTCAGGCTGGCGAACACCCTTTCGATGCTCGAACATATCGGCTCGGTGAAGATCGCGCGGACGCAGGCGGGGAACCGCATCACGGCACAGACGCTGCGGCATCTGGCGGAGGAGACGCGGCACGCGCAGGTGCTGAAGCGGATCGTTCACGGCATCGATCCGGGAGGGGCGCCGGATTATGATGATCGCTGGCTGCTTGCCGGCCCAACGGCTCGCGGGTATTTCGCGCGGCTGGATGCCTCGGTCCGCAGTGCCACGCGGGGAATGGCGGGAGATGCCGGGGAGGCCGCGTATCTGCTGGTGACGTGGCTGGTGGAGTTGCGCGCGGCGTGGCTCTATCCGGTCTATCAGGTGGCGATGGATGGCGCGGGGATCCGGTTCTCGGTGCGCGGGATCATCGGCGAGGAGGATCGGCATCTGGAGGAGGTGGAGGAGGGGATGAAGCGGCTTGGCCTTGACGGAGATGGCGCGTTGCCCGGGCTGCTCCGGGAGGAGCGATCATCGTTCCGAAGGCTTGCAACGGCGATGATGCACGATGCGGATCACGATATCTCCGCTCCATCCGCCGGCGATGGAGCGGGCGCGGCGAACATTGGTTCGTGATGGCCTTTTACGCTACTTTTGCCCTTCGTGTCGCTTCGGCCGCCGGATAGCGGGGGAACCATCTCTCGGCTGATCTCTCCGATTTCATCATGGAATCGGCCGCCGATCGTGAACTTACAACAACCGAACAGCAATGGCTCTTTCACTCGATACTATCGTTTCGCTCGCCAAGAGGCGTGGGTTCATCTTCCAGTCATCCGAGATCTACGGTGGGCTGAACGGCTGCTGGGATTACGGCCCTCTCGGCGTTGAGCTTCTCAGGAACATCAAGGAGTCATGGTGGCGCACGATGACCTATCGCGACGACATCGAGGGGATCGACGCGTCGATCCTGATGCACCCGCGCGTCTGGGAGGCATCGGGGCACGTGCAGAGCTTCTCCGATCCGATGATCGACAACAAGACGAGCAAGGCACGCCATCGCGCGGACCATCTGATCGAGGGGGAGATTGAGAAACTGAAGAAGAAGGGGCGGACCGACAGGGCTGATGAGCTCCAGGCCAAGCTGGACGCGGCCGAGGAGCCCGCCCAGCTTTTTCAGTTGATCCTGGATAACGATATCAAGGACCCGGTAAGCGGCACATCGGACTGGACGGAGGTGCGGCAGTTCAACCTGATGTTCAAGACGCATATCGGCCCGCTGGAGGAGACCGCGTCGGTTGTCTATCTCCGCCCGGAGACGGCGCAGGGGATATTCGTGAACTTCAACAACGTGCTTCAGTCCTCGCGACAGAAGATCCCGTTCGGGATCGGGCAGATCGGGAAGTCCTTCCGGAACGAGATCAACACCAAGAACTTCCTCTTCCGCACGCGGGAGTTTGAGCAGATGGAGATGCAGTTCTTCGTAAAGCCCGGGGAGGATGAGAAGTGGTTCGAATACTGGCGCGAGCAGCGCTGGAACTGGTTCCGTGATCTCGGGATGACGATGGAGAAGCTCAGGATGAAGCCGCACGCAAAGCTGGCGCATTACGCAAAGGCCGCGGTGGATATCGAGTATGAGTTTCCATTCGGCTGGGGAGAGCTGGAGGGAATCCATAACCGGAGCGATTTCGACCTGACCCGCCATACCGAGTACTCCGGCAAGAAGCTGGAATATTACGAGGAAGCCACCAAGGAGCGCTTTGTCCCATATGTAATTGAGACCGCCGTGGGCGCGTCCCGCTCCACGATGGCATTCCTGACCGATGCATACCGTGAGGAGGAGGTTAACGGGGAGACGCGGACGGTGCTCCGCTTCCATCCCAGGCTGGCGCCGTATAAGCTGGCCGTGCTGCCGCTGATAAACAGGGATGGGATGCCGGAGTTTGCAACAAAACTCTATCAGGATGTGCAGCGGAAGTTCAAGACCTTCTACGATACATCGGGCGCCGTCGGGCGCCGCTACAGACGCCAGGACGAGGCGGGAACCCCGTTCTGCACCACGATCGACGGGCAGACGCTGGAGGATGGAACCGTCACCGTGCGCGACCGCGATACGATGGAGCAGATCCGCATACCGGCTGATGGAGTTATGGCATATATCCAGGAGAAAATCGGCGGATAGCCGACGGTAATCCCGGAAAAATCGGCCTGGAATAACGAAGGGGAATGTCTGCTGGCGTTTCCCTTTTTATTTATCGGGATTGTCGTGGGTTGATTTTTGCCATCCGCAATGCGTCCCGCATACTATCGATATCTGTTTCCGAATATTACGCGACGGCATTCACATATTTTTTTTCAGAATTGCCGCGCCTTGCCGATTTTCCGGAGCCCCGGAAAATTCCGGCGGTTGAGCGCTTCATTTCAATTTCATTTAACGATGGTATCATATGGATCATTATCGCCGATTTCGGGGGATTTATTGGAATAAAGCGATCTGATGGTGTTGAAGAGATATTTGATCCGCAGCCGCTGATTCGGCCGATTGGAATATTCGGAATTGTGGTGATAATGGAATCGATGAAATGGTGAATTCCTTCGTTGCAGAGATAAAACTCGATGATTCAGCTGATTCGTGATATCGAATCAGTGGTTGATAAATCGCTGCCGGCGGTTTGGTGAAGTGCAACCACGAAATGTTCTGAACGGCGATCAGCGAATTCCCCGCGGTGCTTTGAACGGAGAAGGATGCGAAGCCGTTATCGGTCCTTTTCATGGGCATTTGCATGCCTGGCTCACTGCCGGCCGCCGGTATCCCGGATTGCCATATGATAAATCCACAATGAGTAACTGCCTGGATTCCGTCGGGATACGCCGCGTTAATGCCGTTCGGATAGTGGTTCGTTCCGTCGGCCTGGACGCGGTTTTCCGGTCATTTGGCGATGTCTGAATGTATAGGCCATCACGGAAAACGCCACTTCAGCAACGCTGAATCGTCTTCGTTTACCTATCGTTCTGTATATTGAACGCAACGGCCATAGTTCCTCCCGACCGGACCATCGTCGCCATTTGCCATTCATACACAATTATTCAAAGATTCTCGACGGTTCGATAACTTACCGTTACCGTAGTTGAGGGGGCAAAAACCAAGGAGGCGCCATGCCACGCAAACGCGACGTTGCTGTCAGTGAGAGTCTGAAGGAGCTTCTGCGACTTGAGGCCCGCTACAAGGGAAAACCCGAAGCCGCGCGTATTCTGATGTTGAAGCTGCTGAAGGAATCTCCCGAGCGCGAGTTCGAGGACGTGGTCCCGTTGGTGAACTATTCACGTACTACCGTAAAACGCTGGTGGCGACTGTATCGGAGCGGCGGCATCGATGCCTTGCTGAACCTGAGCACAAGAGTACGAGAGCGGCAGCCGGGGCAGCCGTTGCACGCGCTGAAAAAGAAGCTGGATGCCGGGGAGTTTACCAGTATCGATGATGTTCAGACCTGGATTGATCTGATCAGAGTGAAGAGCAACGGCAGCGTGGAAAAGGGGCGCATTGGTGTCTCGGAGAATCTGAAGGGCGCTTATAACGGGCATCTTCCCGCTATCCCGTCGGCCTTGGCATTACCGCAGGGAGGAGCGAGCGAATCGGACAGATTGTTTCGATTTCTTGAGGATCTTCCCGTCACGCATAATCTGGACGAATGGGTTGGCGCGTTCAAGGCGGCGCTCCGGGAATTATTGCAGGATGTTGATCGAATTACGGTCAGCCTTAACGCGCAATGCGATCTTATCAACCCCGATAAGTACGAGCCGAATGTTTTTGTGGCGCAGAGCGTAACCACGGGGCAGAAAACCGTCGATCCGGGATCGATGGAATCCGGTGAGGATTCGCGTGATCCGTTCAAGCGGTTGCTTGATTATCTGCATCGCGTAAAATTTCCGTTCGAGGATTATCATACTCCACACAGCCAGATATTCTATTTTGGGCGGCAGGCCTATCTGGGGACAATCCTTCTATGGCGCGATCGTGGAAATCCCCCGATATCTCAGGAAACGGTTCGCCTGATGGAGCGCCTGCATGGTTTTCTGATCCTCATCCTCTCCGATTTCGTTGCCCGGCATCGCGTTGCCCGGCCGTTGGAGCATGTTTTCAACGCGGCATTCAGCGAGCTGGCGCGGGAAACCGGCCTGACGATGCAGGAACGCCGCATTTTTATATTGCTGCTGATTGGATTATCGTATGAGGAAGTGGCAAAAACCTTGAATATATCGGTTAATACAGTTCGGTATCACCTGAGATCGCTGTATAATAAGACCGGAACCCATGGCCAGACGGAGCTATTCGCGAAGTACTTCACACCCCGCTACGACCCACCCGCGTCCCAGAAATAAGGTCCATCGATAAGGTCCGTTTCAGTGCAGAACTACATCTACATGCGGGTGACTTCGCCATGTCGGATGTTGCATCTTTGTGCGGCGCTGAAACCAGGTGCTGCTCAGGCTCCCAATCTTCCATGAGCATCATCCCATCGCGTTAGTACTTCACTTGCCAGATTCAAGGAATGCCCATGAAAGGAGCTCTACTCGCGTTCGCTCTTCTGTTGGTCTGTGTTATTTCTGCTCACTCACAGCAGATCCCATGTATTGATGCCGGATCCACTATTGAGGATACGGTATATCAATCACTTACGATCCCGGGCGGGATCTTCGGCTTCAGCAGATCCGGTATCTCACCCCTCAGCTCCGGCGGTCTGATCCTCTCCTGGGAGTTCATTTCCGAGCGCACTGCGAGCGGCCAGCATAATTACGTTATCAGCATCCCCTCCATCTCCTTCAGCGGAGATTGCA
>JBDSJW010000158.1:0-5656 GCA_039917235.1 Kapaibacterium sp. (SeqCode)
GCGCCGAAGCCGTGTCCAGCAAGCATGCCACCCGATGAGCCCGCCCTTGCGGAAGGAGAACTTCCGAACTTCCGGTGGAATATCATCGATCGCTTCAACCGATGCGCGGGCAGGCACCACAATTCGCGGAACGGCGGTGGATAAATTATTTTTTATGGAATTAATTGCTTGGCCGTTCTGGGGGAAAATGGTTATTTCGTGCCAGCGCAATTCAGCGCGACTCTTTTCAGGAGCACTTCAGATGTTAATCTCATTCAATCGAGTTACATGCTCGGCCTATTCGCGGAGGCGCTCCTGACCTAGAGAGTTTATACGTTTCATACGATAGACGACAGGCCGTGGACGCACTCCGATCCCACGGCTTTTTTCGTTGATGGACCCTCCGGTCCGTCCGAACTACCTCCGAAAAGCCGCGGGAAGCAATTCTCCAGCGGCTTTTTTCGTTTCCGCGAAACCCGCCGCAGGACCAATTCCCAGACGAAACAGTTATCACTCACGCAACCATGCGGCGCCGCTCCAGGGCAGGCGCCCGGGGAACCTGAACACCATGGACAGTCAATTACAACGTTACGGGAGGCTTCTGGTGACGTACCTGAAGCCGCAACGCCGAAGAGCCCGGCTGCTCGCGATGGTCCTTCTGGGAAGCATCGCGTTGCAGCTTATCAACCCTCAGATTCTCCGCCATTTCATCGATTCGGTGATGAACGGCGGAACACTTGAAAGCCTTATCGCCACGGCGCTCCTCTTCCTGCTGGCCGGCCTGGCGAATAACGCGCTCTCCATCTACGCAACATATCTGGGCTCGGACGTGGGCTGGACCGCGACCAACGTCCTCAGAAAAGACCTGGCAACGCACTGTCTTGGCCTGGACATGCCGTTCCACAATAACCGCACGCCCGGAGAGCTGATCGAGCGGATCGATGGCGATATCACCGCGCTCTCCAACTTCTTCTCGCAGTTCGTGGTGAGGATTCTCGGCGGCGCCGTCCTCCTGACCGGAACGCTTATTCTCCTCTTCGCGGAGGACTGGCGCGTTGGAACGGTGCTGGCGCTCTTTGTGGTGATCACATTTCTCGTCCTCAACAGGTTCCAGCAGGTCGCCGTCCCCGCCACCGCCGCCGAGCGCGAGGCGGTGGCGGAGTTCTACGGCTTTCTGGAGGAACGGCTGGCCGGCGTGGATGATATCCGCGCCAACGGCGCCGGCCCATTCGTGATGCGCCGATTCTACGAGATCGGCCGCCAGCTCTTTATCCTCGGCCGGAAGGCGCAGATGATGCGGACCATCCTCTGGGTGATCATCATCGGCTTCTTCTCGCTTGGAGAAGTAGCGGCGCTCGGCATGGGGGTCTATCTCTTCAAGGCCGGGGCGATCACACTCGGCACGGTCTATCTCTTCTTCCAGTACACGGAGGTCCTTCAGGGACCGCTCGAACAGATTTCGCTGGAGATTCAGGATCTGCAAAAAGCGGGCGCCAGCATCGTCCGCGTGGAGGAACTGCTCAGGGAGAAACGGACGATGGTCGATGGCGATGAACTGCTGCCGGAGCATGGCCCGCTTTCGGTGACGTTCGATCATGTGATGTTCGGCTATGCCGATGGCGTGCCGGTGCTGAACGATCTATCATTTGAGCTGCAACCGGGAACGGTGCTGGGGCTGCTGGGACGGACCGGCAGCGGCAAATCATCCCTCACGCGACTCCTCTTCAGGCTCTACGATCCATTATCGGGATCGCTCAGGATCGGCGGCGTCGATACGCGCGCGGCCGATCCGCGCCAGCTCCGGCGTCGCGTGGCGATGGTGACGCAGGAGGTGCAGTTGTTCCACGCCACCGTGCGGGACAACCTCTCGTTTTTCGATAAGAGCATCCCTGACGAGAAGATCATCCAGGTGATCAGGGATCTGGGGCTGGACGGCTGGTACGAATCGCTGCCGAACGGGCTGGATTCGGAGCTACGCGCCGGAGGGGGCGGGCTTTCCGCCGGCGAGGCGCAGTTGCTCGCCTTTACGCGGGTGTTTCTGAAAGATCCCGGCCTGGTGATTCTCGATGAGCCCTCATCGCGCATGGATATGGCAACCGAGGCGTTGCTGGAGCGGGCGATGGCGAAGCTGATGAAGGGGCGCACCGCCATCATCATCGCCCACCGGCTTTCCACGGTGGCGCGCGCCGATGAGATCATGGTGCTGGAACATGGGCGCATCCGCGAACATGGACGGCGGGAAGCACTGGAGCGGGATGCAACGTCCCACTTCCATCACCTGCTGAAAACCGGCCTTGAGAAGGAGATCCTGTCATGAAAACATTACGACTGGTCTGGCGGATTATCCGCTACAAGCCTGGCGCGTTCCTGGCGAACTGTTTTATCTGGACGGTCGCGCTCTGCACCCCGCTGCTGGTGGGATTGATCACCCGCGCCGTGTTCGATGATCTGAGCGGCCACGCAACGCTCGGACTCAACGCCTGGAGCGCGCTCGGATTTCTTGTGCTGGTGACGATGACGCGCGTCGGCGTCTTCACCGGCGGCCGCTGGGTGGGTATCTCTTACTGGATCACGATCATGGCGCTCCTCCGGCGGAACCTGCTGGCGTGGATCGTGGAGGGGCCGGGATCGCGGACGCTCCCCGATTCGCCAGGGGAAACGGTCAACCGCTTCCGCGATGACGTGGAGGATGTGATGGAGTATATCGACAACTGGATCGATCTGGCCGGCTGCATTCTCTACACGACCATCGCGCTGACAATCCTCTTCAGGATCGATCCGATGGTGACGTTTATCGTTCTGCTTCCGCTTGTCGGGATCGTGATCTTCACGCAGAAGATGGGATCGCGCATCAGAAAATACCGTCGCGCGCGGCGGGAATCGACGGGACGGGTAACGTCGTTTATCGGCGAGATATTCGGGTCGGTGCAGGCGGTGAAGATCGCATCGGCGGAGCGCGAGGTGGTTGATCACTTCGCGTCGCTGAACGAGGCGCGGCGCGTGGCTGCGGTGAAGGATGGCCTGTTCAAGGATATCCAGGAGTCGATCAACACCAGCATGGTGAACATCGGCATCGGGATCATCCTGCTGCTGGCGGCGCGGCGGATGAGCAGCGGCGCGTTCTCCATCGGCGACTTCGCGATCTTCGTCCTCTACATCCAGCGGATCACCTTCCGCATGCTCTTCTTCGGGCAGATGCTGGCGCAGCACAAACGCGCCGGCGTATCGTTCGAGCGGATGCTGGAGCTGGTGGCGGGCGCGCCGGAGCCGACGCTGACGGCGGGGCACGATCTCTACTTCAGCGGCGCGTTCCCCGATGTCTCGCTGAACGGACGCCAGAGCATCACGCCGCTGGCACGTCTGGAGGCGCGCGGGCTTGGCTATACGCACCCCTCCACGGGACGGGGAATCAGCGGGATCGATCTGCTGCTGGAACGGGGATCGTTCACGGTGATCACCGGCAGGATAGGCTCGGGAAAAACCACGCTGCTGCGGACACTGCTCGGCCTTCTGCCGGGCCAGAGCGGCACGATCTACTGGAACGGCGAGCCGGTGGATGATCCCGCCTCCTTCCTGATCCCGCCGCGCGCCGCCTACACAGCACAGGTGCCACGACTCTTCAGCGACACGCTCCGCAACAACATCCTCCTGGGGCAGCCGGAACGCAACGGCGATCTCCGCGACGCGCTCCGCCTTGCGGTGATGGACGCCGATATCGCCACGCTCGACGGCGGGCTTGAGACGATGGTGGGGCCGCGCGGCGTCAAGCTCTCCGGCGGCCAGGTTCAGCGGAGCGCTGCGGCCCGAATGTTCGCCCGCGATGCCGAGCTGCTGGTGTTCGATGATCTCTCCAGCGCGCTGGACGTGGAGACCGAACAGACGCTCTGGGCACAGCTCTTTGCGCAACGTGAGGTGACATGTCTTGTGGCATCGCACAGACGCGCCGCGCTCCGCCGCGCCGATCAGATCGTTCTGCTGAAAGAGGGAAGAATCGAGGCGGTCGGCGGTCTGAATGATCTTCTGGAAACGTCGGAGGAGATGCGGCAGTTATGGAACGGGGATATCGCGGAATAACACGCGATACGCATGTTGTGTCGTGTCGTGTCGTGTCGGGGGACGTTTCAAACGTCCCCTTGACGTGGATGATGGAAATGCTTGACGCAAATAGATGATGGAAATGCGGGTACGTTTGAAACGTACCCCGACAACGCGACAACATGATGAACGCTACATTCGATATTCAACAGTTAGCATCACTCACGATCACCACGCAAGCCGCAGATCATACTCCGTCCTGCTGCTCACATGCACGCGTGTTGCCGCGGCATGGTGTCCCATTCCCGGCGTCAGATGTACATCACCGATCAGCAGCAGATCCTCGTACGGCTTCAGCGTGATGGGGGTTGTCATGTTAAATGCTATCTGTAACTGATCGGAGAAGATATTTTCCGGCGGGGTGATTGTGATCGGGTCCTGCCCGGTATTGGTCAGCTTTACCTTCCATGTGCAGTGGTGCGTGGTTGTGTCGCACTCGATCCTCCGGTCGGTGAATTCCGCGTCGCGGTAGATCTCGACCTCCACGGGGATCTGAATCTGCGGGCGCTCGGGATCGTTGGAGTTGATCCAGATGGTCATCAGCCGCCGTCCCGGATTTCCGTCGCTCATGTTCAGCGCCACCGCGACGCGGGCGGTATCCCCCTTCTTCAGCGTCATCCTGTCCACCGCGCCGGTCATGCAATCGCAGCTCGACTTGAAATCGAGATCGCGCAGCGGCTCATCCCCCACGTTTACCATCACCAGCGTATCGCGCAGCACCCCCGGCGTCGTCTTTCCGAAATCGATGGCGTCCCGCGTCAGGAACATGATCTTCGGTGGCTGTATATCATGCGGAACGGCGTGCGCGGAGGAGATGGGGAGCATCAACGGCAGGGCGCAGAGAAGAGCAAGGCATGTATAGCGAACGGCAGGCAGAGTTGATCGATTCATAAGCCGAAGTGTGATTATGATCCCCCGTTCACCTTCTGACGACAAAGACGGCGGATAATTCTCCGATCCGCGCAAGATATACTCCGTTCGGCAGCCGCGCCACGTCTATCGTGGTTCTCTCATCGGAAACATTTCCGCTGTAGACCTGATGCCCGTAGGCGTCATCGATCACAACGCTCCCCTTCATCCCTCGCGATTCTATCGTTACGCTGGTGGATGCGGGATTTGGCGATATCCTGAGCGCCGACCGGTTGTTTCGTTCAGCGAGCGGCGCCGCCGACGCGACGGCGGACGTGAGCGGGATATCGGCGCGGACTTCGAGATATTTTTTCGCCGGCGGGATATCGATCTTCTCATGAATCGGGCCGTAGCCGGCGGCGGTGCCGTAAACATCGATCGACGACGATTCTCCGGCGTTGAGCACAAGGGAATATTCGCCGCTGGCGGAATTGCTTGCCGCGCCGGAGATCACCCGCCCGGTGGCCGAATCGACAAAGACGAGATCGGCCGGGATGCTGGCGCCGCTGGAACGCTCGAAGACGCGACCGGAGACCATCACCGTGACGACCGGCGGAGGAAGAAGGGCCATAAAGATATCCAGCCCCATGGAGATGCCGTTGATCGACCGCTCGGCGGAGTAATAGAGGATATCGCCGGAAGCCGGAAGCGTGATAAAGCGCTCATCCCGCGC
>JBDSJW010000159.1:0-8851 GCA_039917235.1 Kapaibacterium sp. (SeqCode)
GGTATTTATGATCATTCGCGCGCTTTCGATAATTCTGTTGCTGCTGGCGGCAACAGTGCTCCGGGCACAGAATCCAGACATCCTCCTCTCGCCTCCCGAGCCGCAGGACCCGGCATTTCCGGCATCGGCCGCCATTCAATCGGTTGCGCGGATCGGGAGCCGATCGCTGGTGGCATGGGGAAGCACCGATTACGGAGTTGACCGGAGCGTGATCAGAAATGTCCTGGTGATGGGGATGCTGGAGGGATCATCGCCGCACGGTGTTCCGGTGATCTTCACCGATACGGCCTCGCGACCGGGAAATGTTGTGGCGGTTGTGGCGCTGGGCGATCGGTTTATCGTCTTCTGGAACGATTATCGCGTTGCATCGGGTGAGATCTATTATCAGGTTATCGACACAAGCGGAACGTTGATCGGCGCGGGAAAGAAGCTGAAGGATGGAGTTCTTGTCGATGATCTATCGGTATGGGCATCGGAGAAGGGGAGCGGCTACACGCTCTTCTGGCTGGGAAGTACCACAACGCAGAGGTCATTGTACAGCATACCGCTTGATGAGGAAGGAGTATTTGCCGGGAGCGACAGCACGGTTGTCACTTCGATATCATGGTCGGTAGCGCGATGGTCCGCTTTTCCCGATATCAGAGTCTTTGCCGCGCAATCAGGCTATGTAGGTGTTCATGAGGATGGGCGGGTGGATCTTCTCGGGCGTCCAGTGGCACTGACGGGCCTGCCTTATTACCTGAACGCTGATACATCGGTTGTGGCGGTGCGCTATATCAGCGACACGCTGCGTCAATTGGTGTTGTACAAAAGCCTGTTTGATACGGCAATCGTAAGAACGATCAAGGTTCGAACGAAAAGTCAGACGCTTGCCAATCTCAACTGCATCACCCGCGATTCGGTAGGGCATCTTGTCCTCTTTTACGGCCGCACTGAAGATGGGGGAAATTGGTTAGGCACGATGGCGCGGAAGATTATTCTGGATGACAACGGAACGATCCTGCTCGATACCGTGGCGGCTATTGTTGCGCGCGGGCAGGTCTTGTCCACGCCGTCGCGTATTGTCAGAACCAGGCAGGGGCCCACATCAATGACCATGGGTTGTGACGGCACCATCGCGTTCGATGCAACTACCTACAGCACCAATTCCGATAATCGTGGCAGGAATCTGACGTATGATACTGCTGTTGGCCGGTTGCTGATTGATCGTGCAGGGCATCTGTATGGTGGGGATTATTTCGCCGGTGGAGATAAGTCCATCGGCAGGGATAATTCCATTCGTTTGACGTGCCGGGATCTTTCATCGATCTGGGTAACGCGGGATGCCACGGGTTTTGCGAGCACGGTGCTGGTACACGATGGATCCGTGACGATTGCCCGGCTGGTGGCTCCGGCCGCGTTCAAGGTGCTCAACCTTCCGCAACGCAATCCGCTCATTTTCTCGCGCAATCATACATTATATCTTTCGTGGAGAGCGGGGAATAATTTCGAGGAATTTCTTCTGGGCCGGCTCGATTTCAGCGGTGTTTCCCCCACGGTTGTCACCGATGATTATAATACGGCGGATCTCCTCCGTTACAGCAGCATCAACATGAAGGTTCGGAGTCAGGAGAATGTTCTTTTGCCGATCTCAGCATCGAATGCCCCGGCGCATCTTCTCGCTCACATGGTTATATGGATCGCGCAGAATAATGTCTCGGAGATTTTTTCCCGGTGGGTCTATCATCTTATTCCCGTCAATGGCAAATGGGTTGTCAAACTATTGGAAAATGTCAATACTACTGCTGGGGGGGATGATTTCGATCCCGCCTCCTACTGTCATGGTTTCGATCCGAACACTGAAGTTTCCGTTTCCTCGACATGGGCAGTCCCTCCGGATAGTCCTGGCACTTTGCCAACCAGATCTACCTATGGCTTTCTTCCGAACAGCGACAGTGTTTATCGCTCCAGTTGCACCCTGTTGAACGCCACGGCAATTGTGCCGATCAGTCTCAACGAGTCCATCTTCTTTGACAGCACACGGGCAATTCGCGTGAAGGACAGCACCGTAACCGCGTCGTTTCCGATAACGAAAGCGCTCAATCCCAAATATCAGCGATTGTTCGGGAATTATTATCTCCGATATTCTTTCCCGGCCGGCGTTGATCCTTCGGGAAATCTCATCGACTCGGTTTTGCTTCTTGAAATTTATCGGACCGATGACAATTCCGGCGTGCCTGTCAGCAGCACCACGTTGAAGGCTCGCTCGCAGCGTGGCGATCTCTTTATCATTCAGCGTCCTGGCGACCTTGCGCTTGCAATCGGCTGGGGGAGCGATAGCGGTCTTCACGTCACATTGCTGGATCGGTTCCTATCCGTGCGTATCAACGATACGGTCGTATCGGCCACGCGGAGCCGTGTGACGCATCCGAGCGGCGTGTTCCAGGGGGATACGCTCTATACGGCGTGGGAGGATTATCGCAACGGTCCGGTTGATATTTACGGCAATGCCACGGTGCTGACCGGAATTTCAGGTGTGGGGGATCGGCCGGAAATACATATCGTTAACGCCTATCCATCTCCGGCGCGTCAGAGCATTACCGTCTCCTTCGTGTATGTTGTGACGGGACCAATCCAAATCGATCTGTTCGATGAGCTTGGGGAGGTGGTGCGAACATTCCATGAGAATATTGCCGGCACTAAATGGGATATTGTGCTTGATCTTGCGGGCATTCATCCCGGCGCATATTTCATCAGGGGGCGGGATTCTCGCGGCGCGACAGATTATCAGAAAATCTTTGTTGTGAATTGATCGAAACCCATCATGGTGCCCGTGCTGCTTCATGCTGTCGGCCGTGATATGGAGGGGAGGCTTGTGGTGCTGCATTGATTTGTGGCGTGGTGAACTGAATATTTGTGGGCGTAAATAAAAAAGGACCGGATAATCATCCGGTCCTTTTTTATTGCTGATCCGCTGAAAGCCTTACGCTGTCTGTTTTTCGCGGAGATCGAATGCCCGGCCGTGCCACGATGTTCCGGCGGGAATTTCCCATTTGCCGGAACGGAGATCGCCAAGCCGGGAAATTGTTCTGTCGAACACCGGCGTCTGGGAATCGACATCCCCATCGTTTGCCAGCTTCTGGAATTGATCGCGCGTAACGGCGTGGACGCCGTCGGTATCGCGAAAGGCGATATCGGGGCTGTCCACCAGTTCAATTCCCATCCGCCCGCCGATCATTGTAAGCGCCCCCACCATGCTGTCGATTGAACAGCCGGATGGGGGGAGCTTTGATTCATCGACGCCGATAAGCACAAACATACCGTCGCGGATATCGAACCCGGCCGTCAGATCTTTCCGGTGCGCCGCCCAGCTTTCGGTAAACGCGCCAAGCTGCGACCGCAGTTCAGCGATTTCCTGTTCCGAAAGGAGTCGGTCGGCACTGAAGATCCAGAGCCGCGAGCTGTCCGGCAGCTCATTGAACGCTATCATTCCCATGATGCTTCGTAGTTAATGGAGCGGGCGCGAACGGCTTACGCCAGGATCGCGTCGGGGGAGACGTATTCCAGGCCAAACGCATCGGCGACGCCCTGGTAGGTGACCACGCCATCGGCGACGTTGAGGCCGTAGCGGAGGTCGGCGTTCTGCTCCAGCGCTTCGCGGTAGCCATGATCGGCAAGTTGCAGCATGTAGGGAAGCGTTGCGTTGGTAAGCCCCACGGTGGAGGTAAACGGAACGGCGCCCGGCATGTTTGCCACGCAGTAATGAACAACGCCATCAACCACATAGGTCGGGTCGGCATGGGTTGTGGCGTGCGTGGTCTCGATGCAGCCTCCCTGATCCACCGCGACATCGACGATCACCGAGCCCTCGCGCATCGTCCTGAGCATATCGCGGGTGACGAGCGACGGCGCCTTTGCGCCGGGGATAAGGACCGCACCGATCACGAGATCGGCCTGCGTAACCGCCTCGCGGATGGCGTGCGGGGTGGACATCATCGTCTGGCAGTTTTTCGGCATCACATCATCCAGATAGCGGAGGCGAGCCAGATCGCGATCGAAGATGGTGACGCGTGCGCCGAATCCGGCCGCGATCTTCGCCGCGTTCGTGCCGACGACACCGCCGCCGAGGATGATCACATCAGCCGGTCGCGTTCCAGGGATGCCGCCAAGGAGAACGCCGCGTCCCCCCATCGTCTTCTCCAGATACTTTGCCCCTTCCTGCGGCGCCATCCGTCCGGCCACTTCCGACATTGGAATCAGGAGCGGGAGGGAGCGATCCGGGCGCTGGACGGTTTCGTAGGCGATGGCGATGCTTTTGCTCTTGATGATCGCATCGGTAAGCTCGCGGCTGGCGGCGAAATGGAAGTAGGTAAAGAGCACCTGTCCTGGGCGAATCAGATCGTATTCCGGGCGGATCGGCTCCTTGACCTTGACGATCATATCAGCCTCGCCGTAGACATCGGCGGGGGTGTTGACGATGGTGGCGCCCGCGTGGACGTAATCATCATCACGGAAGCCCGATCCGACGCCGGCATTGGTTTCGACAAGCACGCGATGACCACTCTTCGCCAGCAGTTCAACGCCCGACGGGACTACGCCGACTCTATTCTCGTTCGGCTTGATTTCGCGAGGTACACCGATAATCATTGTTGGAGTATTGCTTTGAAATGTTCAGATGAGGAGTTGGAAGCCGAATTGCGCCGCGCGCTGGGCGGTTCCGCTTCGGAAGATCACAAATATAGCCGTTCGGCTACTTCTTTCCCTTTATCCACCAGAGATAGAGTCCCAGCCCGAGCGCCAGTACCAGCGCGATCGACGCGCGGATAAGCGCGCCGGCGGGATCGTGGCCGTTGTTGCGGAACAGCTCCCAGCCCGCGTAGAAGAGGGATGCCAGGGTTGCCACGGTGATCAGCACGCGATGAAATGTCATCAGCGAAAACGGATCCCTGGTAAATGGTTTCATAGAGACTCGATCCGGTTAGAGAAGCGTGAGCGTATCCCGGGATCGCGGTCGGACGGGGAAGAGCATTCCGGTGCGACGCGGGAGAAAGCAAACGGCCCATCCAGTGGATGGGCCGGCCGTGGCATCTGCGGTCAGGCCTGCACCGCGCAATAGGTATCGAACGCCTGCTTCAGGTTCTCCGCGATCATCTCAGGGCTGCGCCCCTCGATATGATGACGCTGGATCATATGAACCACCTTGCCGTCGCGCATCAGCGCGATCTGCGGCGATGACGGGGGATATCCCAGGAAGTAGTCACGCGCCTTCTGCGTTGCCTCGCGATCCTGTCCCGCGAACACTGTCACGGCTTTGTCGGGAAGATTGCCGTGCTGAAGTGCCAGGCGGAGTGCCGGCCGCGCGCCACCGGCCGCGCAACCGCAGACGGAATTGACGAAGACGAGAACCGTTCCGCTGGCGGTAAGGGCGCTATCGACCTCGGCGGGGGTGCGAAGCTCCTGCACGCCAATGCTCGTCAGCTCGTCGCGCATTGGCTGAACCATGGTCGGGTCATACATTGGAAACATCGGATTGCTCCTGAATGGACTGTGAACGTTGTTTCTATCGTGCGTTATAATCGTTCAAACATACATCGCAGCGGGAAGACGGTAAAGCCCGCGACGGCGTGTATGTGTAACGTTTCGATCCGCTGCCAGACTGTTGAAGGATGTCACCCGCTGCGTCCGGGGACGTTTGAAACGTCCCCCGACATTCATCATTCGCTCAATGAGGCGTTCAGAAGGACGCCTCATACGCTCAGGATCGGCCGTCTTGCGACTGATCGTTCTTGAACAGCCTGAGTATCAGGAGCAATTCAACAGTCTGCTACGATCGATAAATGCTGGAGCGCCCGCTGAAAATGTAGGCGATGAAACAGCCGGTCGCGATATAAACCGCGTGTTCCGCTCCGAAAAGCTCCAGCCCCATGATCGCGCAGGCAAGCGGCGTGTTGGCCGCCCCGGCGAACACCGCGACAAAGCCGATGCCGGCGAACAGATCGGCCGGCGCGCCGAGCAGATGCGCCATCGTATTTCCCAGACAGGCGCCGATAAAAAAGAGCGGCGTTACCTCGCCTCCCTTGAAGCCGCTGCCGAGCGTGACGGCCGTGAAGAGAATTTTCCACCACCAGCTCCACGGATCGGCGCCGCCGGCGGTAAATGCCGAGACGATTGTGATGGCGTGCGGATCGGGGGATGTGACGCCAAGCCCGAGATAATCCCGCGTGCCGAGCAGAGAGACAAGGGCGATGATGATGATTCCCCCCACCGCCGCGCGTACCGGAGCATGCGGAAACATCCGTTTGAAGAATCGATTCAGCCCGTGCGCCAGCTCCGTGAACAGGACGCTCGCCAGCCCGAACGCGATCGCCGCAGCCGCCACTTTCGCCAGCAGCAGCGGATCGATATGAAGGCCCCCCGCCTCGCCGAGTGGGCCGATATGATAATCCGTGTGGGTGATTCCCCATGCCGTGCAGACCAGATCCCCCGTTACCGCCGCCGCAAGGCAGGGGAGAAGCCCGATGTGCGATATCCTTCTGATCGCCAGAACTTCCATGGCAAACACCGCCCCCGTTATCGGCGTGCCGAACACCGCGCCGAACCCCGCCGCGACGCCGGACATCAGGAGAAAGCGGAGATCGTCGGGACAGATCCGCAGCCATCCGCCGAACGCGCTCGCGATGCTTCCCCCCATCTGCACCGCCGTCCCCTCGCGCCCGGCCGAGCCGCCGAACAGATGCGTGATCACCGTCCCCGCAAACACCAGCGGCGCCATCCGCGCCGGCACGCCTCCCCCCGCATCATGAATCCGGTCGATAATCAGCGTGTTCCCACCTTCAACCGATCGTCCGAAGCGGTGATAGATCCAGCCGACAACCAGCCCGGCGACCGGAAGGAGGTAGAGAAGCCACGGATTATTCCAGCGCGCGACCGTTGCCAGATCGAGACTTTTAAGGAAGAGCGCAACCGCCGATCCGATCACCGCCGCCACGGGAATCGCGATGCCGATCCGCCTGATCATGGCTCGCGCCTCCGATAGAGGTGGCTTCAGTTGCTGGCGCCGGTGCGGAACATTCACGGTTTGGACGAAAGGAGAATCGTTAACGATGATCGGTTATCGGACCGTTGGGGGATGTTTCAAACGTCCCCGGATACATTGATATATGCGATGCTTTTTCGCGCAGGATCATCGCTTTCGGTTGTGCATTTTTTGCGTCTCGTGGCATCTTACTGTTTGAGAGGAATTGTTGGAGTCGGGAGGGTTTACAAGCTGTATTGCCCTGTATCACTACTTGCATTTGCGAACCTGGTTTATCGGCGTGCCCGCACTGGAATGCTAGCTTCCGGTGATTGCACCCCCGCGTCCCGCAACCTCTCAACTTTCGAAAAAAATATCTTCGAAAGCCTCATCCTCAATCAATTAGGATTTACCATCATGAAAGGTCTTATAAAATCGACGCTCCTCTGGAGCGCCCTGCTGTTGCCACTTATGTTCGGCGAGTCCGCGTATGCTCAGTGGACGCGAAGCGGGACAAACACCTACGTAACCAACACCGGCGATATCGTCGGCATCGGAACCACGACACCAACCGGCGGCAAGACGCAGATCTCTTCGTCGGGAACCGATCCGCAACTGTTGCTTACGCAGACCGACGGCACCCAGTGGAGCCGGTTGCGGCTGGATGCCAACGGCTCCGCCTACACACTTTCTGTTGGCGGCGCATCATCCACCACCCCGCAGATCTTTAATATATATCATCCCACGTCGGGCAACTTCTTCTCCGCCACGACCACCGGAAATATCGGTATCGGTAACAACGCTCCGGTCTCCAAGCTTCAGGTGACGAACGGATCGGTTCTGTTCGATGGGACCACCGGTACAACGCCGGCATCGGGGAACGGGACGCGGCTGGAATGGATTCCGGCAAAGGCCGCATTCCGCGCCGGCGCTGTCTCCGGCACGTTCTGGGATGATGCGAACGTCGGTTCCTACTCGATCGGCCTCGGCTACGACGCGAAGGCAAGCGGAGCGAACGCCGTATCGATCGGCGATTACACGCAGGCGACCGGCTCCAACTCCCTTGCGCTTGGTGGCGTCACCACCGCAAGCGGCAACACCGCCACCGCGATGGGGGGAAATACGATTTCCAGCGGAGCATTCGCCACGGCGACAGGTCTTTATACCAACGCGACGGGGGATATCTCCTTCACCGGAGGATATAACACCACGGCACAGGGGTATGCGATGGTGGCATTCGGTCGGTACAATGTGAACCCTGGAACCTACAACGCCGTCACCTGGACCGCGGCCGATCCGCTCTTCGTGCTGGGGAACGGCACCAGCACATTTGCCACATCCAACGCGCTCACCGTGTTGAAGAACGGCAACGTCGGCGTTGGCCCGTCGGCGCCGACGCATCGGCTGGAGCTGAACGTGGATGACGCGGCCAAGCCGAGCACGAACACCTGGACGATCATCTCCGACGCGCGGCTGAAGACCGATATCGCGCCCTTCACCGATGGCTTGAACGTGATCCGCCAGATCAAGCCTATCACCTATCACTACAACGGCAAGGCCGGCACGCCAACGGCCGACAACTGCATCGGCATTCTCGCTCAGGATATGCAGAAGATAGCGCCATACACCATCCGCACGTTCCGCGCGAAGCTGAACCCGGAGGACAAGACGGAGACGGAACTCCTTGGCTACAATCATCATGGCATCGAGTGGGCTTCGATCAACGCCATCAAGGAACTCGACGCCGCCAGCACCGCGCTCCAGGCGGAGAATATCCAGATGAAGGCGCAGCTTGCCGATCAGTCCGCCCGGATCCAGCAGCTTGAAGCAAGCCTTCAGCAGCTTGCCAATTGCTGC
>JBDSJW010000160.1:0-7567 GCA_039917235.1 Kapaibacterium sp. (SeqCode)
ACACAGGCGGTGGCGGATGGAAAGTATCCGACGTGCACCGCCTGAACCGAGGCAACACCGCGATAAAATTCGCCGACGGAAGGCGCCGCAATTTTAAATTGCGCCCTCCCATCTCCCCCCGGTCAGCAGCGACCGGGGATGAACGGGCTTTCAACGGACACTCAACCCTCGTCATACATTTCGCACCAGCATGGCAACAACACGAAGCGGCGCTTCGAAACGCATACCATCGCGGCAGAACGCGCGCCAGCGCGGCGCCGAGTCCAAATGGGGACTGCCGGAGACCATCGAAACGATGGTGCCGACGAAGTACCACACGCTTCTCTTCGTCGGCCTGATCCTCTTCTCCCTCCTCTGCTTCTTCGGCGGGGTGATCTTCACCGGCAAATACTTCGCGACCAACGATAATATCTCCTGGCTCAGCTTTGTGCCGTACCTGGACAAGATGGACGCGGCGGGGCAGCATCCGTTCTGGATTCCCTACATCTTTAGCGGCATGCCGGCGTTCGCCTCCTATCTGGTGACCGGAAACCGGTGGTGGGATCTCTCCATGACGTTCCTGGGGGGCGCCGAACATGTGGTCGGCTTCACCAATTACTGGGTGACGCGCGTGGTATTCCACTACTTCATCTACGGCACCGGCATGTATCTGCTGATGCGGAGCAAGAAGGCGGCGCGCAGCACCTCCTTCTTCGTGTCGATGGCGGCGATGTTCTCCACCTGGGTTATCATCTACATCATGATCGGCCACAACACCAAGATCGGCGTGTTGATGACCTTTCCGTACATCTTCCTCTGCCTGGAACGGCTGATCAAGCGATGGAGCCTCCTCTACGCCGGCCTGCTGATCCTGGCGGTCCATTTCATGAACGAGCAGGCGCACCCGCAGACCATGTTCTACGGGGCATGCGCGGTGGGGATCTACCTCGTGTTCGAGTTCATCGGCACGATGATGGAGAAGAACAGGGCGGCGATGATCGGGGTGCTACGGGCCGGATTGATGATCGCGGTGGCGGCCGGGTTTGCCTACGGAATGGGGATGGACCGCTACAAGGCAATCGCCGAATATACCCCCTACTCCACCCGCGGATCGAGCGCGATCACGGGGGCGAAGAACGGCGAACAGCAGGATGGCGGACATGGCTACGATTACGCCACGCAGTACTCCTTCTCACCGGGGGAGATGCTCACCTATATCTGCCCCTCCGCCTACGGATTCGGCAACGTTCGCTATACCGATCCCGATCACCCCGAACAGTCGCAGGTGATCCCGACGTACTGGGGACAGATGCCCTTTACCGATGCCGCCCACTACATGGGGGTGGCCGTGCTGATTCTGGGGCTCTTCGGCGGATGGATGAACCGCAAAAACAGGTTTGTGCTGGCGCTGATGATGATAGGGCTGTTCGGGCTGGTGCTTTCGTTCGGCAACACGTTCCCGCTCCTCTATAACCTGTTCTACAACTACTTCCCAAGCTTCAACAAATTCCGCGCTCCCAGCCAGTCGCTGGTGCTGCTGGAGTTTGTCTTCCCGCTGCTGGCCGGCTTCGGCATCGAGAGCCTGATAGCGATGCACAAGGCGGGGGACAACCCGAAGATCGATAAATCGCTCATCTGGATCGGCATCGGCTTCGTTGTTACCTGCCTGCTGGGGCTGGGCTGGGCGTCGATCAGCAAGTCGGATTATATGACGATGGTCGGAAGCTCGCAGCGCGTGGCGGGATACCCGGAGCAGGTGAAGGATTTCATCTACACCATGATGCAGAACGACTGGCTGATGTCGGCGTTCTTCGGCGGGGCCACCTTTGCGGCGATGTACATGTACGCCCGCGCCCGGATCACCCCGATCACCTTCAAGGTCGTTCTCCTGGCAATTCTCCTCTTCGATCTCTGGCGCATCGACAGCCGTCCGATGGACCCGGTAACGAAGGAGCAGGCGTTCGCGGTCTTCAATAAGACTGACGTTGATGATTTCCTCAACCAGGATTCCACGAAATACCGGATCATGGACCTGACGCAGCAGCCCGCCTATCCGGCGCGGCAGTTCCATGAGAACGTCCTTGGCTACAGCTCCACCAAGATGCGGATCTATCAGGATCTGATGGATGTCACCAGCAAGGATGGCAGCGGCATCGAGTCGCAGACGGCGCTGGAGATGCTCAACACCAAGTACATCGTCTCGTTCGAGCAGCCGGGACAGGAGCCGGTCTTCCGCTCCAAGGATCGGTCGGAACAGGGGCATCCGGTGGTGGTCTACAAGAACCCGAAGGCGCTCCCGCGCGCATGGTTTGTCAACAAGGTGGAGACGGCACCGAAGCTGAAGACGCTGGAGATGCTCCGCGACAACACCTTCGATCCTCACGATGTGGCCTATGTGGTCAATCCCCTCCCCTCCAAGGTCGATCCGGTCGGCTATGCGGCAAGCGCCCCGGCGGCGCCAACCGACAGCACGCATCCGGCACCGGCCGCGGGGAGCGGCGGAAACGGCACCGTGGCGATCACCAGGTGGGAGCCGAACAGCTTCTCGCTCGATGTGAACGCGCCAGGCCCGGGGAGCAACTTCCTGGTGATCAGCGAGATCTATTATCCGCCATCGTGGAAGGCCACGATCGACGGGAAGCCGGCGGAGGTCTATCAGACCAACTATCTTCTCCGCGGGCTGATTGTCCCCGCCGGAAAGCACACGGTGGAGATGCACTACGAGAGCGCCGGGTTCGATTCCGGACGGTATACATCGCTCGCGCTGAACATCGTGACGATCGTGCTGATCGGCCTGGGAATCATCATGGAGCGGCGCACCCGGCACCGTGACGAAGAAGACCCGGTCCACAACGCGCCGGAGATCCTGGAAGACGACGTCTGAGCCGAACGCCGTGGGAGAATGCCCCGCGGCACGACATCATAAACACCTGGGGCGTTCTTCCCACCAGTACGGGAGGATCGCCCCTCATTATTATTTGAGCAGGACACGTGAGCGATATCATATCGGAAGAGCCGTCTCAGCAGATCCCATCGCTGAAGAAAGGGGAGGAAGTAACCCTCCATGCCGATTCCGCGGCGTTCGAGGGGGGATGCGTGGCGCGCCACAACGGCATGGCGGTCTTCGTCACCGGCTGCGTGCCGGGCGATACCGTCCGCGCGATGATCACCAAGAAACGGAAACGCCACGCCGAGGCCAGAACGCTGGAAGTGCTGGAGCCGAGCGACGTACGCGTTGAGCCCCCCTGCATCTACTTCGGCGATTGCGGCGGCTGCAAGTGGCAGAACCTTGCCTACGCCGAGCAGCTTCGCTGGAAGCGCCAGCATGTGGAGGACGCATTCCAGCGGATCGCCGGGTTGGAAGGGGTGGAAGTGCGCCCCGCGATCGGCTGCGCCGAGGAATATTTCTACCGCAACAAGATGGAGTTCTCCTTCGGCGATCAGCGCTGGCTGACGGCGCGGGAGATCGGGACCGGCCTTGAGATGAACCGCGATTTCGCGCTCGGCCTCCATGTCCCCGGCCGCTACGACAAGGTGCTGGATGTCCACAAATGCTGGCTTCAATCGGAGCTGAGCAACAACATCCTTAACGCCACGCGGGACTTCGCGCTGGATCGCGGGCTCTCCATCTACAACACGCACACGCACGAGGGGCTGCTCCGCAACCTCGTCATCCGCCTCTCCCGCGCCTCCGGCGAGATCATGGTGATCTTCGTCACCAGCGACGATGCCGATGACGTGATCATCGATTACGCGGCAATGCTCCGGGGCGCCGTCCCGGAGGTGACGACGCTTGTGCAGGGGGTCAACCGGAAGAAGGCGCAGATCGCCTTCAGCGAGGAAACCCGCGTCCTCTACGGGCCGGGGACCATCACCGAGACGGTGGCGGGGAATACCTTCTCCATCTCCCCCTTCTCCTTCTTCCAGACCAATTCCCTCCAGGCGGACCGGCTCTACCGCGAGGCGCTGGCGGCGGCCGAGCTGAACGGCGGCCAGCATGTCTGGGATCTCTACTGCGGCGCGGGGACGATCACCCTGGCGGCGGCACGGAGCGCGGCATCGGCGGTGGGAATCGAGATCAACCCCGTCTCCATCGATGACGCGCGCGTCAACGCCGTGCGAAACGGCATCGCCAACGCGGGATTTATCGCGGGAGATCTGAAGGATGTGATGCTCCGCCGCGGCACCGACGACGCGGCAAACGCGCTCCTCGCGGCGCGACCCGATGTGATCATCACCGATCCCCCCCGCGCCGGCATGCACGAGGACGTGGTGCGCGCCATGCTGGAAGTGGCCCCCGAGCGGATAGCCTACGTAAGCTGCAACCCCGCCACCCAGGCCCGCGACTGCGCCATCCTGGCCGAGCTTTATACCGTGGAGTATGTGCAGCCGGTGGATATGTTCCCGCAGACCTATCATGTGGAGACGGTGGCGCGGTTGGTGAGGAAGTAGATTGGTGGCGATAATCGGTGCGCGGAGGTCGTGGCCGGCATCTGGAACGTTCATCAAACAATAGAGATGCGGCGCGGGGAACGGGTGTGTGATAAACAGTACATCACCCTCCTCCCCCGCTGTACATTTTGACACCACTGATCGCCACGCAACCCAAGCCCCGTGCGGCTTTGGTGGCACATACTCTCACAATCGAGTAGTCTTTATTTGCATGCGATTCGCCTTAGCTTTACAGTCGCTCGGGGCCTGATCGTATCAATTGTGCCGGTCCCTGATGTGCCAATCAACAGCAATGTCTATCAGGCAGTTATGAACGAAAGCAACCCATTACTCGCTTCGACACGCGCCAGCAACACATCCGAGAAACATTGTGAATTCCCGGCATTCCTTGTCGCGGCGGTGATCGCCGGGGCGGTGCTGCTGATCATTGTGGTCACCGTCGGGCTTGGCGGGGGATTTCAGTTGCAGTAATCCGCCGGCCTCTCGTGGCCCGGACCGGCGCACCGTCAGCGAAGGCGAGTGATAAGGAGGGCCAGCCCGCAGAGAGCGACGATCGGTGGCACTATCACCGTTGTCACCGCAATCACACCCCACAGCAGAAACCCGAGCAGATCGCCCTTATCGGGAAGGCGACCCGAGTCCCCAAGAGCAAGCTTTTGCCGCATTGAGCCGACCGTCTGCGCGAGAAGCGCATCGTTGAACGGTAGCGCGTAGAGATTGGATGAGCGTTTCCCCCGCGCAAACGCCCTGTACGTCCTGCGCGGCGCCAGGACCAGCCCGATCGCAAACGCGTAGAGATTGAGAATCCACGCGGGCCAGTGCCGTCCGCAGCCGGTGGCGATCTCCCACGCGCCGATCTCCGCCTCCCCAACCCACGTCGCCGGATATTCCGTCAGCACATGATGCAGGTCGTGATATTTCACGGCGATGACGCGCGCCGGGATGTTTGGGAAGTAGATGGGAACGGGGCCTGCCTGAAGCCGTACCCAGGCATCATCATAGCCGCCATTGTTGAACCCGTACCGCTGAAAATAGAGCTCGCGCGCATCGCGAAGCGAAAGCCCGGGATCGTAGTACGTCAACACGTCGCGTGGGGTTGAATGCTCCATGTTCATGGCGTACATCGGCTTATCAGACTGTTGAACAACGTCATCCGGGGACGTTTGAAACGTCCCCCGACATTCCCCCCCGCTAATCCACCAGCGCCCAGTTGGCTCCCAGAAATACCCCGCGTCCGAACGTCGGATAGCGATCGATGGTATAGAACGGGACATCGAGGATATTCCGCATTTCCAGACGAAGGTAGGCCGATCCGATGCGCGCCTGGAGATAGGCCCCCCAGAGCGGAAACGGCATCCCGGGGACCGTGGCATCGGCGGTGTTCATATAGAATCGATTGGAGAGCACGTCGTAGCGGACACGCGATGCGCTGCTCTGATATTCGAGCGATGTGCCAAGCCGCAGATCCAGGTTGCCGCCAAGCAGACGAAGCTGGGCATACAGTTCGCTCTCGCCATAAAGCACCGGATGCGGCGTCGTTGTCCGGTCGCCAAAGGTTCCAATCAGATGGTTATCGAGCCTGAATACGCCGTAGGGGATGATGATCCGCGCGTCGGCTCCCGCCACGGTGGTGCTTGGAAGCCCGCTGCCGTCCGGGGCGGAGATGCGATGGATATATCCCCCCAGCTCGATCAGCGTCACCCCGTCGCGCCAGCCGAGCGCCGCCTCGGCAAGCTGCCCGCGCGGGTCATCCGCCAGGTAGCGGATGGTGACGGTATCGGGATTCGATGCGCCGGCATCGGTGGCGGCCTTCAGACGTGATGTATTGCGGACCGTAAGCCGGAGCGAAATGGAGTCGGTGACGTTCAGCACCCCTTCGGCCACCTCCACCAGATACGGCGCCAGCCGGTCGTTGAAGAGCTTTGCCCCCAGCCGGACGGCAACGGCGCGCGCGGGAGCAAGCTCCGCCAGCGCCCCAAGATCGTACCGGAGCTTTTTCGTGGAGCCATCATCACCCAGCCTGAACGAATCCAGATAGCTCTCGATCCCCTCATTCACCAGCTCCGCGTTCGCATTCCCAAGCAGCTTTACCAGCGGCGTGGTGAGCGAAACGGCAAGCCGGCCGCCGAGATGTGCGTCGGTTTTCGGCTGCGATGAAAAGGGGATGATGGCGGGGCGATCCCCCACCAGAAGATCGCGCTCCACGTGGCTGTAGTAGAGCGAGCCATCGATCCGGTAGCTGGTATCGGCATGGCGGTAGAGGCTATCCTCGGGCGTATGGACGTAGCCGGACATCGCCGGATACCAGCGGGCCGTGAGCGATAGATCGTGCCTGAGCATCCGCTCCTGAAGCGAATCATTCACCGTCTGGGCGAAGACCTCCACGGTGCTGCTTTCCGGCGTCAGTCCGCCGCTGGCGCCGCGCGTGACATCGCTGAAGATCTCGGTGATGGAGACCGCGAGGGCGTCGGAAAAATCCCATCGCAACGATCCACGAGCATTCCAGCTTGATACCCGCTGATCGTTCTGAGCGTAGGTGCCGCTCCCCAGCGTATAAACGCCGTTGCTGGAGCTTCGCCGGAAGCCGAGCGCGAGGTTTCCCTTGCGCCCCACATTGCGATCGTAGGTGATATCGCCGGCCGTGCTGCTTCCCGGCGCCTGCGCGTACCAGAGGCGCGTGTAGCTCCCCTCCACGTCATAACGCGGCTGCACGAAGTTGAGCGCTATCAGCGATTCCCCGCTCCCGACGATTGCGGCACGCGCCCCGCGCACCACCTCCACCCGTTCCAGAAACTCCGCCGGATAGAACTCCGACTCATACGCCGCACCGAACAGCCCCAGCAGCGGCCGCCCATCGTACAGATAGCTGATGGCCCCCGGACCCGAAGTCCCGTAACTGAGCGTTCGGAGAAGCCCCGGCACCCCCTGGGAAAGCGGATAGGCCGGAAGGAGGCGGGCGATGAAATCGTGCGGCGTTGTATACCGCTCCCAGACAAGGTCGCGCTTGATAATAAAGTCTGTCCCAGGCACGGCGAACAGCTCGGTAACCGAACCAAGCGGCGCTCCCAGCTCACGAACGGGAAGCCGTGTGCGGAGAGAATCGAGACGGGCGGTGCTGTCGGCGATGATGGTATCG
>JBDSJW010000161.1:0-5753 GCA_039917235.1 Kapaibacterium sp. (SeqCode)
TCCGACCGAAACCAGGAGAAGTAACTCACCCTCTCCCCGACTCAATCGATTTCGAGGAGCGTTGTGTATTTCGGAGAACGCTTTGACATCCCTATGATCTTCGCGAAGAGGTCATTTGCTTCCTCATCGTCGCCATCATCAAACGCCTCGTAGGCCGCCATGTCGGGGAATGTGAACATCTCCGTGAAGGAATTCTCCTCCTTCCCCCGGTTTTCGAACACAGCATAGCCTATGCCGGCGTCGAAACGCTTTCTGAGAAGGTTGGTCGTCGTCAGGTAGTCCTCGCGCTTTCCGGGCTCCAACTCGACGTTTACCAGCAAAATGACTTTGGACATAAGGGGTATTCGAATGCTTGGATAACTGAGTATCGTAATGTCAAGAAGATCGGCAAAGCTACGGAACAAACATGAATATAGGAGAGGGAAATTGCAGAATTATTGAAGGAATCCACTCAGTTATAGAGTTTATCCCCTATTTGCCCTCCGGTTTCTCATCGGCTCACATACCCCTTATCAGACTGTTGAAGGACGTCATCCGCGGCGTTGGCCTTCATCGTTCGCTCACTGCGGCGTCCCGAAGGACGCCTCATTCGCTCAGATTCGGCCGCCGTGCGGCTGATCGTCCTTGAACAGTCTGAGCATCTGTAGTAATTCAACTGTCTGTTATGAGCCTTCGATGATCCTTTCGGCAACGGATACCCCGCCGGGTAACGGCGTGGCGATCACCATGGAAGACATCGAACCAATGCGAAATGGGACATCCTCCCCCTCTTTCTATTCTCCCTTGTGCGGAATGCCGTCCAGCCGGTGTTCCACGGCGATGCAGAGATCGGAGACCACATCAAGGCCGGCGGCGGCGGCGCGCTTCTCCGCTTCCGGATGGGTAACGCCAAGCTGCAACCAGATGGCTCCGGCTCCGGCCGCGATGGCGTCCTCCACGATCTCCGGCACATAGACGGGATTGCGGAAGACATCGACGATATCAACTTTTTCGGGAATTGCCTGGACCGATGGGAAGCATTTGACGCCAAGCACCGTATCAAGCGCGGGGTTGACCGGGTAGACCACGTAGCCGCTGGCCTGGAGATAGGCCGCGATGCGATGACTGTCCCGCCACGGCTTATCGGAACAGCCCACAACGGCGATAACGCGCGCGCGCATAAGGAGATCTTTCGTAGTTGTCATGCGGAAATCTACGGAGAGGAGGCGAATTGGCGGTGGGAAGAATCGCCCGGCGCTCCGGTTTTACGACCGAAGCGCCGGAAGATAGTCGTTGAAACCTACTGCACCACCAGCACCTTCGCCCACGTCCGATCGGCGGGGGAAGACATCTGGAGGAAGTACGCGCCCGCCGGGATGGAGGCGGGGATCGGTATCGCCACGCGGGTGACGCGGTCGGTGCCGCCATACACATGCACGGAGGCTATCACCGTGCCATCGGCCGCCAGAAGATCCGCGGTTGCACCGTCGGCGGGGATATCGCGGACATCGGCCTGAAGGACATTACCGCCGGCGATCGTGGCCGGCTGCGGGCTTACCGCGAGAATGGCAAGGCCGTTCAGCTTGGCGCGACGATCCTTGAGCGATGTCAGGATACGCTCGCAGATGCCATTGACGTAGGTGACGGAATCGGCGGCAAGCCGCAGGAACGGCGGCGGCAGCACGACCCTGGAGCTGAGCAGATCGTTCGACTTCTGCACCGTGATGCTGCTTCCCTGATTGCTGTTGACCACCAGAGTGCTCTTATCGATGGCGATCACCAGCGAATCGACCAGACTGGAGCTCTTCGGCGCGAATGTGAGGACGCCGAGGGTATCCCCCGCCTTGATGCCGACGACGCCGGGCTTCGGGGCAATGCTGAGATGAAGCACGCCGGCGGCGGGCGTCGTGGTAAGGAGTGCGTTGACATCCCTTGTCGACTTGTACGTTGCAAGACCGGCGAACGTGACATCGAACTTGACGTTGCTGACAAGCGCCGGGTTATACCCCCCGAGCGCAATCAGCGCGGCGTTGAGATCCGCGGTCTGCTCAACCTGTCCCGGCAGAGCCAGCTTGAGATCGACAGCCGGAAGCTCGAACGGTATCCTCAGCGTGTGAATCATCTGCCCGTTTACCGTCTGATCGGTCAGGCCGACAAGATCGTAGACAACGAAGGTCCCGGAGATGGTCTTGGTCGGGTCCGGAATCGTGAAATCAATCTGCTGCGAGTGCGAGCCATTCAGCCCGGTCCACGATGTCTGCCCGGAGATATTCACCGGGTTCTCCAGGGCAATCGAGCCAAGCCCGCGATCATACGAACGCGAATCGGTGACCATCGCCGAAAGTGTTGTACGGAGCGGGTCGAGCGTGCCGAGCAGGATCGGGCTGTTTGTATCCGGCTGGATCGGATAGTGATAGCAGTTGACGCTCTTGTTGCCGTACAGATCGGTCGCCTCGATACAGATGCTGTCGAGCGGGTCCATCGCCAGCGTGTCGAGAATCCGAATGCGGAACGTGGTCGTCTTATCCCCCGGGGTAAAGCTGATCGGCATGGTCGGATCGATTTCGATATTCTGCGATTTCGATGCGATCCTGACGACATCCAGTCCGCGATCGTACTGATAGGTAAGGCCACCCGGCAGAATATGAATATCATCAACCTGCACCATTGCGGTGGAGCCGCTGGTGGCCGCGTCCGGAAGGAAGGCAATCAGCGGAGCCATTGTATCGGGGATCGGCGAATAATCGAACACGAGCGTGTCGGCATGTCCCCCCGGGATCGACGGATAGTACGTATCGCGCACCTCCAGCTTGAGGAAGCCGGCGATGGTGACATCGGGGACGGTCACTGTGAAATCAGCGGCGCTATCTCCCCCCACAAGGGGTGGATAGGTGAAATTCATATTGGTCTGGGCAAGCACCGCGATGCTGTCCAGGCCTCGGTCCCACGAACGTTCATCGGTGGTATGGACATCCCAGCGGATCGTCGGCTGTCCCGGAATCGGGTTGGCGACGGCCAGCTTGGTGGATACCGGCGGGAGGATATCGGGAAGCGTGCAGTAGCTGAAAGTGATCATGTCAGCGTTCCCCGCGTAATCGGCGAAGCGCACCGTGATCGATCCATCCTGCAGCGAGTCCTTCACCTGCACCCTGAAGCTGGCGCGGGAGTCAAACGCGGCGATGCCGCTATATCCCTTGTCGTAGTTGATCGACATCGTGTCGAAGTTCACCGGCGTCCCCACGATCTCGATAATCCCGAAGCCATTATCCCCGGCGTCCTGCAATTGATGCGTGCTGTCGATCAGATGCACCCCGAAGACGCGCGTGTTGCACGGCGGCCCGGCGGAGCCAAGGCTGTCGATGCTGGCGATCTCCGGCTTGAAGGTATCGGGCCGCGGCTTGTAGATGACGGAATCGCATCTGACGTTCCCCTTGCAGTCGTACGCGCAGAAGACCACGCGGGCAGCCTTCGTTGTATCGACCACCTTGAAGAGGAAGTTCACATCCACATTTGTATCGCACCGGGTAAACACCTGCGGCGTCTGCGTCACCAGGAAATTGTTGTTGTCGTTGGCCGTGATAATGATCTTATCAAGGCCGGTATCGTAGATATAGGCGGGATGCCGATCGTAGATAGAGGCCGACCACGTAGTCCCCGTAAGGGAAGAATGAACGATCATGATCATCGGCGCTTTCACATCCTGCGGCGGCGGAACGGGATCGCGGTAACCCTTGATAGTCACAATCGGCGAACAGGGGACCTTGAAGATCCGTGGCTGCCTGTTGGCGTTATACTGGTATTTGAACTCCAGCGGGATATCGAGCAGCGAATCGTTGGTGCCGGGGGCCACGTCGATAACCCATTGCAGGTGCTTGGTTGCCCGCGGCGGCAGCGACACATATCCGACCGGGTTGGGGGTGGCCGGGTTCAACGTCAGACGGTTCTTTCCAGCGACTCCGCCAATCGGCTGCGTCATCGTCACCGTCATATCGGTCAGGCCGATCGGGTTGGTGTTGGAGATCCACATGTCCACGTTGAACGTCGTCGGGGAATAGATGCCGTTCTTCACCTTCTGCTCCACCAATCGCTCGGTCTTGATATCGATAAATACCGCAGTATCGCGACAATGAAAGATGTTGTTGCCGGTGCGATCATCCATCCCATACGCCGTCCTGATCTTCCCCGCGCCGATCAGATGTCCCCAGCGCATCGCCGAGGCAGCGTCGTGGAACGGCCTCCCCATATCCCCCGAGCTCATATCCCAGGAGTAATAGCGGAGGAAGTTGATCCAGTCGCCGATCGCGAAGATGTCGGGCGTGGTCAGCGGCAATCCGCCATGGGTGGTCCCCTTCAGACGATGAATCGGCAGGATGTTGTTGACCGGCGCCTGAAAGAGGAAGTTGCCGGAGTGATACCAGTCGGGGATGGTGTCGAACGGCGGAGTGAAGAGCTTTCCCGCCTGTTCGACCGGGAAATATCCCTGGCTGGTGACCACGGAGGTATAATCGGCGTTGCCGCCGGTGCCGTTCGCCTGCCCGTTGTAGAGGTCGAGCATCATAAAAATCCCCAGCTCCGATGGCGGGCCGAACGGATCGACTGTCCATTCATACTCTATCACCACGTCCGTGCCGGTATCATACACCGTCTGCGGCTTCTCGGTAAAGAGTCGCTGGATGATGGTATAGCCCTGCACCTTCCAGGTAGTTACGCAGCTATCGCCGGTCGGCGCGACATAAAAGCTGGAATATTGGACATACGGAACCGGCGTTGGAGTACCCGCCGGCGAGCCCTCGACAAAGGGTCGCCCGCCCGATCCTCCGGAGCCGGTGGTGGTATAGAGATACGGCGTCCCATTGCTGACAATGCGGAAGATGATGTTGGATGTGGTTGCGTAGAGAAGTCTGTAGCTGCCATTGGCGGGGCCGGCCGAGATATTGAACCGCCCGCCGCCCAACTGGCCCGCCCCCTTATCCGAACAGATGTTTGCGGTGACAAACTGGTTGCCGATGCTGGCGAAGTTCTGCGCCGCGACGGGCGTTCCCGCAAGCAGCATCGCAAGTACTCCCAGACACCAGATGGCGGGAAGCAGGATGCGTGATGTTGTCGTTCTGTAGCGATTGTCCATGGGGTCCAGGAGAGTTAATGTCGGACACGGGTTAGGCGACACGTCGGTTCGGCGACATCTTTGGGGAGGATTTGCCGCGGCATGAGCGCCCGGATTTCCCTGCGGATACGATCCGGGAGGCTCAATGAGATAAATGCGGAGGATGAGGAGAGCAACCCACCGTGATATCATCCCTCGGATGGGAGCATCACCTTCTGGCGGGCCGTGGACCTCCGGCAACAGGTATTGACATTCCGGGCGGATGCGCCTTCATCGGCGGCATCGTCCGGAGAAGCTATCAGCGAAGATCGTAACGAGCGCCGACAAGAAATTCCAGCGTGTTCAGCTTCAGATCAGGGCTCTTGAGGACCGGCGTCATCGGAATTGTGTAGAGGATGCGCGGTCCCAGTTTCCAGCCGTGGCCGAGCGAGAAATCCGCGCCGACATAGGCGGCAATATCGATTCCAAGGCTCGATGCATCGGTCCGGGACTCCTTCTCGAACACCTTGGAGTAGGGATCGGAGGATTCCCCATCGGGATAGTAGACCTCCGAAAGCCCGAGCGACGGCACTTCAACCGTCTTCGAACTGATATTCTTTGTGTACTGTGTTGTCGAACTCAGAAGCAGCCCAACATTGAGGCCGGCGCCGGCATAGAATCCCTTCGTGAT
>JBDSJW010000162.1:0-12896 GCA_039917235.1 Kapaibacterium sp. (SeqCode)
ACACCAACGGATCGCAGTTCTTCATCATGCACGCCGATTATCCCCTGCCCCCCAACTACACGATCTTCGGACGGGTGACCGAGGGGCAGGAGACTGTTGATGCCATCGCCAACTCCGCAACCGACCATTCCGACAGGCCGAACTCCAAGGTCACCATGGAGAATGTCACAATCGAAGGCGGAAGCGAAGTGAACAACGGATAGATGACGTCGGGGCAGGTCTGAGACCTGCCCCGACAAAACCAACTTTTTATGCTCACGGCAGGTTCGCATTGGGTCAGCTCCTCCCCTTATCGTTCAACACACCGGCATCGCGGAGATTTCTCCGGACAGCCCTGATAGCGCTCGCGCTCGCAATTCCACGGGTCGCGATGGCGCAGGGAACAGGCACGCTGACCGGAACGGTGCTTGACGCATCCGGCGGGCCGCTGACCGGCGCCACCATCAAGATCAGCTCCGAGGGGGATTCGCGGGAGGCCAGAGTAACGCGATCGGATGGGCGATTTGTGATCTCCGATGTTTTTGCCGGGGATTACAGCGTGGAATTCAGCGCGATGGGATTTACGACCGCGAAGAAAACGACCCGCATCATCGCCGGCCAGACGAGCATTCTGAATATCAAACTGATCGCGGTCAAGAAGGGAAAAGGGAAGGCAGTGCCGGAAACGGATGAGGAGGAGGATCAGAGCTGGGTGGTTCCGCTGGAGACGCCGGGAGGCTTTACCACAACGCCCCCCACCGCCGACACGCTCCAGCCGCCGATAGCATCCCTTGTCGATGACCGTCCATCGGAACCAACGCCGCCGGATGCCGGAGCGCAACGCCCCATTGCCAGGGATACGCTGGCGCGCGCGATATCCACCCCGGCAAACGATTCGGCATCATCCCGTACCACCGGCGAGGTCGCCGGCCTTGTTATCGATGACAGCGGCAAACCGATCAGCGGCGCCCGTATCACGCTGAGCGACTCGAAGCGGAAGATCAGCGCGAAGGAAGGGATCTTTTCGCTGGAAAATCTGCCACCGGGCGAGTACGAGCTGACGCTTGCCGCCAGGGGATACCGTCCCGAAACGCGACGGATTACCATCAAGGCGCGGTGGGTTGTTTCGCTGATTGTGAGGATGTCGGCGGGGGAATAAGGGGTGACGGCGTTCCATATCGTGCCACCGCGCATCAAAGTTGAATATCATCGCGCCACCATTCCCTGGGAATGGGCGTATTACGCCGGTTGGAGACATTTTTCAGCACATAAAGCAATCAGGTACGGTAGTTGAGGTAACTCCATACAGATTCAGTCGCGCGGGCAGTGATGCTTTCAAAAAAAATCCCGCGCATGAAATTATGAGGGTGATGAATACATAGTGGAGGATGTTATGAACAGGAAACCGGAACATGGAATGGGGGAGCGCTCCAATGAAATCGAGGAGCGCCTGGGTACAAAAGCCGACGAACAGGGATTTTCAGGACAACACGGAGAGATACCGGGGGGCGGACAGGGACATTTTGGACAGAGCGCCCGCATCAGCGATCAGGGTTCGCAGGGCAGGAAGCAGCGGGGCGAGACGAAGCAGGAGCCGGGATCGCATGGTGGAGCACGACGCGCTCATGAAAATCACGGAAAGAAAGGATCGGGCGACAGTATCGAGTAATGCGGTATCCGCGCTGATCTGATATTCAGTTGTTGGTACTATGTGAAAGCTCCGGTGGGCCTGGCTTTAACCAGACGCACCGGAGCTTTTTCCTGATATATGCCATCGGCAATTTCCGTCTAATTTCCCCGCCGTGATCTTAATAATAATACTGTCGATTATTCCCTGATCACGTTTTATTAACGGAATATCCCCGACCTCGATATGTGGCCAGGGATATTCATGTATATATAGCGGAATTTCACCGCGCCTGCTATTGGTTCCGATCGGCTTTTGCTCACTCAATCACCAGATCCCGCTCAATCGTTCTTGACTCCCCCCGATGTCACGGTCGGATCGATCGCATTTCCCGATTCGTTCCGGGGAGCCACCGGGGTGGATGTTGACGCCGTTCCGACCCCTACTGCTCCGGCATCGCGACGAACAGCGGATGCCGCCGGCGCCGGCGTCTCCTTCTTCGGCTCAGTAAGCCCCTTTCCCGATTGCGCCGGCATCTCATTCTTTATCGGGGTTGTGATCTGGCTGGCAGCAGCGGAATGATGCTCCTCCGATGCTTTGACATCCGATGCTTTGACAACCGGCGCCGTGGTTGTGGGAGAGACCGTCCGGCGTGCCTCCGACGCAGCCCCCGCGCCTTGTGGCTTCTGACTCTCATCCACCGTGTGCCGCGCCGCGCTGTCGCGATGCGCTCCCGATTCCACGCCTGCCGGCTTTGAACTCTCCGCCATCGCGCCCGACAGATCGTGATGCTGCATGGTGGCCGGTGGGGTTGATGCGCCGGTGCTGGCGGGCTGCTGGCGTCGAGGATCGGATGCCACGGCGGTCGGCTTTTCGTCCTGATGGCCGTGGAGGATGTCGTTCCGTCCGTCGTCCGTCCGCTCCACCGGCGTGGCTCTGCGTGGATTAGACTCATCTTTTCCGCTCACGATCGGGTTCCTGTCGGTGGTCGGCTTGTCCCCCTTTGGCTTCTCCTCGGTTTTGTGGCTGAACGGCTCATTGCCTCCAATGGAGCTGGGACGATCGCGACGAACATCGGCGCGGAACGGATCGGCGGAATCGACGGTATGGGAAGCCGTGGGATTGCGGCGCACCGTGGACTCGCGGTTATCAGCCGTTGGGGATCCACTATTATCGGTTACGCCACCATTATTCTGTTGCGGGTTCTGATTCTGCCGACCGGGATAGTAGTAGTAATTATCACCGGGATAATACCACGAATAATTCGGAGAATATTGCGGAGAATAATAGCGGTTGGGATATGATGGATCGTAATACGGGGGCGCATACTGCGGATATTGCGGGTACGCCGCGGCGCTATTGCCGGGAGCCTGAGGATTTTGTCCCGCGGCCATCTGCCCACCGGGATAAATATTTGTGATGGTAACGCAACCCGTCAGCGTACATGATGCGCAGAAGGCGATTGCAAGGGCAGTGCGTAACGTCAGGGATTTCATGATAAGGTCTCCGGAAAGGGATTCGGGAAATGGGAATGAGCGCGGGAGAATCATGATGCGCTCGGCATCGCCATCAGTAATTATTGCTTTCGGGATGACAGGCTCATGTGGACCAAGGTTGAACGGCGAATAATGAATTTTTATTAATGTAAGGTCGTGAATACAATACCGGAAATCACGATTTCAGTGGGGAAGTAACAACATCGGCAGCCCGGTGTATGTTGTTCAACGCCTGAAATATCATCAGGGAGTTCTTTTCATGGCGAGCTGTCTTCAAACGGCCGCGACCGGAGAGTAACCGATATGGCGAAGAGCCTCTCCACGCCCCCAGTTCGATGCAGTCTGATTTTTCCGCGATTCATCTCTTCCGTAAAAGGCCCGGAAGTTGCGCACGATTATGAAAGGAACAGCCGGATTTTCACTGGATATCGCCGTGGGGATTGTGGATGTTCTCCTCGCAATGAACTTCTTTCCAACGTACGCAGCCAGGAGAAAACGACATGAAGAAGAGCATGTTCGCATTCATCGCATTGCTGATTGCCCCCGTAGTTCTACATGCGCAGGCCCCGAGGGAACGGCTTGTGGGAAGGATTGTGGACGCCAGCGGGGTATCGTTGCCGGGAGCTGTCGTTGCAATTGCCGGCACAGGGTTACACGGAATTTCCGGGGATGACGGATCGTATATAATCGAGGGAGTTCCTCCCGGCGATTATGAGGTGACAATTACCGCCCGCGGATACTACGTTATCACAAACGGAACGCCGACGCATATCGGCAGGGGATGGATGGTCCACCGGAATTTTGAATTGATGACGATACCGGATCATCAATCCACGCCGATATCATACGAGGAAACCATCAGGCCGGCCCAGTCGGCAACTCCGGTCGAAGCGATCACTCCGGTTGAACCGGTCGCTCCGCGGACGGGTGATATACTGATCAACAGCACGACGCAGGAAACGCCGCTGCTGAATTAGGGAAGAGCCGGCGGGGAAGGATGATTCGTGGCTGGCGCATGCGGCTCCGGCCACGATCCAGCCACGCGATCATCGACATCGGATCAACCATGAAATCTTTTCTCCTCCTTATTCTCCTTCTGTTTGCCGCGAACATCTCCATGCGCGCGCAGACGACCGGCACGCTCTTCGGGAGAGTGATGGACCAGCGGAACGAGCCAATCGCCGGCGCCACGATTATCGTTCTGGGGCGATCTCCTCTCCCCGCAACCACCACAAAGAGCGACGGCACCTACCTCGTTGTCGGGATTCAGGCGGGAACGTATGTGATCAGAACACAGATTGCCGGTTTCGAAACCCGTCAGCAAGACACTGTCGTGATCCTGGCGGATCAGGCAACGCGGCTTAATATCAGGCTTCGAGCATTGCCGCCAATTCCCCCGAAGCTCGGGAAGTTGACCGCAGGCAATGGAGCAGGAAAGAATGCAAGAGGGCTCCCGATAGTTGTCAACGGCAGACATCTGGGCCCGAATATTCGGTGGGCGATAGCGCACGCGGGAGGCATCAACACGATTGGCCAGAACTGTTGTGGGCTCCTCCGCCCCCCAATGATTACCTACGTACCGTATCGGGTGCCGGAGGAGGGGTGGCGTAGGCTGACCGGAGGAGGCAAAACCGCGTCGGTGCAGACGAAGGTTTCTCATCCCTCTCCGGGAGCGATGGGGTTCCAGATCAGAGGAACGAGGGGAGAAACGGAGCTACGAGTCGATGGAGTTAAAGTCTCTGATCCGTTCCAGGGTGGTTTTGGGGCAACCAATTCCGTCTATTATCCAACATACTCCATAGTCTCCCCATCGAAATCGCCGGAAGCGGAAAACTCCCGGAACACCGGCGGCTTTGAGCCGGAGTATGGTGATGTGGTCGATATCCGCCCCGAGGAGATCGGCACCAACGCCATCACGCCATCGGAATATTATCGCGTGACCGGCGGCAATCCCTATAACATCACCGATTCCCCGCTTACATCGCTTATGCAATCGCTCAATGATCCATTTTCGGCGGATGCGCCGTTCCATCGTCGCGGCAGCTTTCCGCGGAGAAGATCATCGACCTTCCACTGATTTCCTCACTCCCCGGAGCAATTATGAAATCATTTTTTCCACTTTCACTCTTCCTGTTTCTTATCACCGGAGCGCTGAACGCGCAGACCACCGGCACGCTCTCGGGGAGAGTGATGGACCAGCAAAAAAAACCGATCTCCGGCACCACGATTATCATCCTGGGAACATCTCCTCTGCGCGGAGCAGTCACAAGGAGGGATGGATCATACATCGTTGCCGCGATTCGGGCGGGAACGTATACCGTCAAAGCAAGGGGGACCGGATATGCTGATCGATTGGAGGATTCGGTTTCCATCAATGTCGGCCAGGAGACACGACGAAACTTTACGCTGGCGCCGGCGCCGGTGCGTGATACCATCACGGTGGACGTTAGCCATAGACCGGTTACCATCGGCGTGCCGGGGAAGCATTCAAGTGTCATCGTACAGGGGAAGACCTTTGTGCAAGGGAAGGCCTTTTACAGCCATACGATTGCTGATATGAAAGCGGTCATGGAGGGAATACGAAGCGGCCACATCACGCCAAAGCCTCCCCGTATCCCGAAGGTTTCCTATGCCACCTATGCGGAGCATTACCAGCCGGCACCGGAGCAGGATAGCAGGAACATCAGCATCAGGGGTACGACAATAATTGAGGGAGCGGGGAGGCGTTCTGGGGGCATGAATGTGGGCGACCCGTTCTCTGGCGGGTTTGGGGCAACATGCGGCTTTATTCCGGCACCGGAGAAACCCACCCCCCAGCGCATCGGCGGGTTTGAGCCGGAGTATGGGAATGTTGTGGATATCCGGCCGGAGGAGATCGGCACCAATGCTATTACGCCGTCAGAGTATTGCCGCGTGATCGGCAAAAATCCGTACAGCGTCACCGACTCCCGCTTTACGTCGTTTATGCAATCGCTCGACGATCCCTTCTCTGAAGATGCGCCGTTCCACCGTCGCGGCAGCTTCCCAAGGCGGGGAGTCATCGCGCCGGCGCCAGATTACCATGCTCCGCCGCCGTACTATAATGCCCACCCGGTTGGGTTATTCAAGAAATTCTAGCAGATCATTGCGCCCGGAGCAATTATGAAATCCTTCGTCTTCCTTGCTCTTTTCCTGATCGCCGGAGCGCTGAACGCGCAGAGCGGGGGGACGCTGGCCGGCACTGTACAGGATTCCATCGGCAGGCCGGTTCACGGCGCAATGGTGATCGTCAGCGGCGGAAGGAGATCACCGAGACGACTACGGCTTTCACAGAGCAGCGACGCGTATCGCATCGACGGAATTCCAGCGGGGAGATATGTGGTAAGGGTGGAAGCCCCCGGCATGGAGACGATGCGGCGGGATGTCGTGATTGAAACCGGCCTGGTAACACGGTTCCATGCAACTCTCAGCGCCCCACGGCCGGTTACGCCGGAATCCGGGAAGGGGAGCCTCGCCGGTGGAACTGTGAGGCGGTTCAAACCGACTATCACCAGCACACCGAGAGGCGATCAGCTTGATAAGAGAACCGCCGCGAGATATAGGAGCATTCAGCAGGCGATTGGACGCACCAAAGGCGTCAGCTCGGAAGGACAGGAATCCCATGACTATGACTTTGCGCGATACCGATACAGAGAGAATATCAAAATCGGAATCGTCAACCTGGTCCGGATAAAGCGCCCACGCATTCCGAAGATTGCCTATGCACGATATGTGGAGGGGAATGAAACGATGCAATCGCGGAGAATGAGAATCAGAGAAGAAGCCTGGAGAGCCTTAAACAGTCTGTGAACAACAGAACGGCCCGCTCCCGCAGAAACGCGGGGCGGGCCGTTGCTTATCCTTCACGGAACGGTTTCGGGGGAGGCTCAGTAGCCGAAGATATCGGTCAGGCTCAGATCCACCACCTTGCCATACTTCTTCAGCACATCCATGTTGACCTTGGACTTGGAGCCGAGCACGCAGTAGGCGTAGGAGCGGTCCTTGTAGCGGGCGTCGTGGAACTTCTGGAGATCGTCCATGTTCAGCTTGTCAAGGCTTGCGTAGATATCGCGGCGCATGTCGTGATCCATGCCGCGCTTCTGGGCGCTGAGATAATCGAACAGGATGTCCGCCTTGGTCACCCGCTCCGTCTCGATCTGGTTCTTCAGCCCTTCCTTTGCCAGCGCGAAGGAGCCGTCGCGGCGGGGCATGTCGGAGAGAAGCCCGTTCATCGCGGGGATCGCCTCGCTCAGCTTGTCCGCCTGCGTCCCGACGTAGCTCATCACGTAGAACGGATCGGTGTTCCTGGCCGGGATGATGTAGGATGCGAACGTGGAGTAGGCCAGCGCCTTGGACTCCCGGATATTCTGGAAGATCACCGATCCCATGCCGCCGCCGTAATACTCGTTGAAGAGCGAGGCAACCGGCACACTGGTGGCATCGAACAGGCTCGACTTGTTCAGCCAGAGCACCTCCGCCTGCACCATGTCGTAGTCGGTGAAGTAAACCACGTTATCCTTCATGTCGTTCCGCACGTACTGCGTTGCCGGGGGATAGGCTTTCAGCACATCCGGCATCCGATGATACGTGTTAAGCTCCGTCACAAGCTGGTCCGACGGCGTCGGGCCGTAGTAGAGAACCTTGTGCTGATAGCTCGTCAGGTTCTTGATGTAGTTCACCAGATCATCCCCCTTCAGCGATTTCAACTCGCCCTCCGAAAGCCGGTCGGTGAATGGGTTGTTCTTTCCGTAGACCGCGTAGTTCCAGAGCCCCTTCCAGAGGATCGTCCCCTTGTCCAGCTTCGCGTCGGCGCGATCCTTCAGTTCGCTGGCGACCATGGCGTCCAGCGCCTTCTGGTCCGGCTTGACGTTGGCGAGCATCTCCTCAAAGAGCTTGAACGCCGGCTCGAAGCTCTCCTTCAACCCCGTGAGCGAGACATACACCTGATCCTCGTTGGCGGAGACGCCGAACACGCAGCCGAGCTTGAAGAACTCCTTGGAGAGTTGCTCGGCGCTGTACTTGTTGGTCCCCAGATACTGGAGATACTTGATCGCGAACGGGAGCTTCTTGTCGTTCCGCTTCCCCATGTCGAACACGTAGTACATCGAGAAGAGATCGTTCTCCTGGTTCGGGAGATAGTAGACCTGCGCGCCGTTCTTCAGCGTGAGCGGGACGATATCCTTCTTGTAATCGATAAACGTCGGCGCGATCGGCGGGGCCGATTTCTCGATGATCGATTTGACGAACGGCGAGCGGTCATCGCTGTTAAGGGGAATCGGCGTGATCGGCGGCTTCTCCACCTTCACGATCGATTTATCCTCGCCGGTCCGCTTGTAGATGATCACGTAATTGTTGCTGTAGTTCTTCTTCACGAAGTCCACGATATCCTTCTTCGTGAAGGTCTTGAACTGATCGATCTTGTGGGTGAAGTTCGGCCATACATCGCCGCTGGTATAGGCGTCCATCATGGCATAGGCGCGCCCGTCGTTCCCCTCGTACTGCTTGATCTGATCAACGCGGAGGTTGCGCATCACCGCGTTCAACTGCGACTCATCGAACTCCCCGCGCTTCAGGCGCTCTACCTGCGCCAGAAGAAGATCGCGCACCTGCTCAAGAGTCTGCCCCTCCTTTGGAACGCCGGTCAGCCAGTGGATCGAGTAATCGGTCATGATCTGCGGCGAGCTTGATGCGTCCTGTACAAGCTGCTTCTTCTTCAGGTTCAGGTCGATCAGGCCGGCCGTCTTGTACGCCAGCAGCAGATCGGTCACCTCCAGCAGCCGCGCCTCATGCGTCCCCGCGCCGGGGAGACGGAAGCCGATGCGGAGATTCTCGGCATCCGGCCCGTTCACCGTCACAACCCGCGGCTTGGTGATTGGATCTTCAGGCTTGAAAACAAACGCCGGCAACGCCTTCGGGTCCATTTTGCCGAAATATTTATCGATCATCTCCACCGTTTTATCGGGATCGAAATCGCCGGAAAGGATGATCCCCATGTTGTTGGGGACATAGTAGGTGTTGTAGTAGTTGCGGATGGCCCTGAGCGATGGTCGCTTCAGATGCTCCACCGTCCCTATCGTGGTCTGCGTGCCGTACGGATGCTTCTGAAAGAGCGCCGCCAGCCCCGACTCGAACACCTTCCGGTCATCATTATCAAGCCCGATATTCTTCTCCTCGTACACCGCCTCCAGCTCCGTGTGGAAGATGCGGAAGACAGGCGCGCGGAACCGCTCGGACTCTATCATCAGCCACTTCTCAAGCTGGTTCTGGGGGATGTCGTTCTCGTACACGGTCTGCTCCACCGAGGTAAACGCGTTGGTCCCCTTGGCGCCGATCGAGCCGACCATCTTATCGTACTCGTTGGCAATCGCGTATTTGGCAGCCTCGCCGGAGACGGAGTCGATGATATGATAGATCGCCTTCCGTCGCGTGGCGTCGGTCTCCTTCCCGTAATCCTCGTACAACTGCCCGATCCTGTCAAGCAGCGGCTTCTCCTTCCCCCAGTCCTTCGTGCCGAACTTCTCGGTCCCCTTGAAGAGCATATGCTCCAGATAGTGGGCCAGGCCGGTGTGATCCGCCGGATCGTTCTTGCTCCCCGCCCGCGTGGCAATCAGCGTCTGGATGCGCGGCGTGGTCTTGTTGACCGAAAGCATGACCGTAAGACCGTTGTTCAGGATATACGTCCTGACGCCGATCGGATCCCCCTCCACCACCGTGTAGGTGTACTTGCCGTCGGGCGATTTCCGCGTCTCCGTCTTGAACGATGTCCCCTGCGCATGCATCACGCCGCAGACGACGAGGAACATGGCAAGGAGATACGAGAGGTTTCGTTTCATAACCTGTCCGAACTCTATGAATGGATTGAAAAGAATGATCGCGAGAATGGACCGCGCGGAGAACTCCGCCGATACCCTACGATTCAGAGGGAACCGTCATTGTGCGTCCACCGATGCCCGTAGCTTCCGGGAACACCCGGCAAAGCCCTGTGAGAGATGATCCGACGTGAAGAATTACCCAATTTCGCTGATTCAGAGCCCCTACGGAGGAAATCCGATAAAGATGCAATCAGGCAAGATAGATGTGCCGCCCGGTAGAACAAGTGCGGGATGCCGCGCGGATGTTCCGTGAGACATGAAAAAGTGGCTTCGGTTCAAAGATTGATGAGCCTCCGTCGCGCGCTGGAATGGTGATCGGAAACCCGGAAATGGCAGCGGCCGACGAGATTACAGCCGGCCAATGTACGCCAGCAGGATTTCCCCCGCCGCGCCGGGATCGCGACCGTAGGCGATAAGCCCCTCGCGGTGCCCCGCCATCGCGATCATGCCGCCGGATCGATCCTTTCCCGCGTTGACAAGCCGGCCGATCTCCCGCGCCATCTCCGGCGTTCCATATGCCGCCGCCGCGTCGGTCGTCGGAATATTTCCCAGCAGGGCATTCCACGCCGCCAGGCTGTGAACGTGAATCACTGCGCCGGCATCGGGAGCCGAGAGATAGACCGCCATATGGCTCATCGTCTCCGACGATGCCATCACCGGGCCAACGCACGCCACGCGGTTCCCAGCGATATCGGCGGAGATCACCCGCGTATAGCCATCTCCATCCAGCGCCACGATTCCCCCCGTCCCGCTTCCGCTGATCACGCAGCCGCGCCCGCCATCCCGCGCGCTGACATTCCCATACCCGATCCCATCGGGATAAACGCCGATCAACCCCAGCCGGTGGAGACGGTTGCGCCAGGCGATCAGCGCGGGGAGACCGGGATGATCCGGCGGAACGGATTCGGTCCAGTCGCACTGGAACTTGATATATCCCTCGTCGATCATCGGCGGGGGGTCTCCGGGAAAAGTCTGAGAATATCGGCCTCATCGGCGCGGCAGAGGCCGCGGTCGGTGATAAGCCCGGTCACCAGCCGCGCCGGCGTCACATCGAATCCGTAGTTCGCCACCGGGGTTTCCTCCGGCACCACCATCACGGCCGCCGCGAGCCCCTCCATAAACCGCACTTCGTCCCCGCCGCGCTCCTCGATCTCGATCTCCGCCACCCCATCCCTGATATTCCAGTCGAACGTGGAGGCGGGGAGGGCAACGTGGAAGGGGATGCCGTTGTCGCGGGCGGCAAGCGCCTTCAGGTAGGTGCCGATCTTGTTGCAGACGTCGCCGGTGGCGGTTGCGCGGTCGCATCCCACGATCACCATATCGACCATGCCGTGCTGCATCAGATGGCCGCCGGTGTTGTCGGGGATGACGGTATGTGGAACGCCGCGCCGCGCCAGTTCCCACGCGGTAAGCCGCGCCCCCTGATTGCGTGGCCGGGTTTCGTCCACCCAGACGTGAAGATCGATTCCGCGGTCGAACGCGGCGTAGATAGGGGCGGTGGCGGTGCCATGCTCCACGCAGGCGAGCCATCCGGCGTTGCAGTGGGTAAGGAGGTTGACCCGCGCCCCTTCCTTCCGCCGCGCCAGCTCCTCGATCAGCGGCAGCCCATGCTCCCCTATCCTCCGGCAGCCCTCCACATCCTCACGTTCTATCAGGCGGGCCAGCGCCAGCGCCGCCGCTATCTTCTCCTCGACCGAGCCGACAGCGGCAATCGCGGCCATGACGCGATCGACCGCCCAGGCAAGGTTTACGGCCGTTGGGCGGGCGCGCTTCAGCCGGAGAGCGGCATCGGCGATATGGGAATCGAAACGGATATCGCGGGGGGCATCGAGCGTCGCCAGATAGAGACCGTACGCGGCGGTCACGCCGATAAGCGGGGCGCCCCGCACAGTCATATCGCTAATCGCGTCGATAGCGTCATCGCCGGTGCGGAGTTCCCGCGTGGAGAGCTGGAACGGCAGCCGCCGCTGATCGATGACCATCATGCAACGCGGATCATCCTCAGCCATCCAGATCGTGCGCGCAATGTTTTCCTGAATCACGGAATATCCCCCCTTACTATGATTGAGCCGGCAAGCTACGAAACCCCTGAAACGCACGGCGCCGCCGCATCCCAGACGGGAGACGGCGGCACGCGATAGTTACCGACCGATGATATTATTCCAGCCCCATTCCGCCGCGATCGCCTCCGGGGGCAATCTGCTGCATCTGCTCGATGATATCGGTGCCGTCCCAGAGCATAAAGCGGGCAGCCATCATCATCTTGCCCCCCATCTCCCCGTGACCTCCGCCGTGGCCCATTCCGCCCATCATGCCGAGCGCCTCGCGACCGCCCATGTGACCGGCACAACCGGCGTGATCGCCAAGGATCTCCTTGTTCTTTTCAGCCCATTTCTGGGTGATATCCTTCGCCTCCTGCTTCCAGGTCTCCATCACCGGCCTGGCCTCCTGGCCGATCGATTCCAGCGTTGACTGGTACTTTACGGCAAGCGGCTTCAGCTCATCGAAGATCGCCTTCTGCTGATCCATGAAGCTTTTCATGGCCTCGTGGTTCTGCTCCTTGGTGGCATCGTCCTGGTTCTGGCGCGCCTCGTGCATCGCGGCGGCCTTTGCCATGAAGTCCTTCCGGAGCGCCGCGGACTTTGCGCGAAGCCCGTTCAGCGTTGCCAGATCCTGAGCGGACATGGCCCCATCCAGCTTCGATTTCCAGGCACGAACCTTCGGCAGAACATTTGCCTGGCCCCACGAGCCAAGCTCGGCACGCAGCTCCTTCCGGGCCTCCTGCACCTTCGGGTCATCCTTATGATCCTTCTTCCCACCATGCTGGGCCGCGATCGCGGTCCCCAGAACAAGCGCTCCAAACGCCACTACCGTTGCTGCCTTGCCAATCTTATTCATCGGTTG
>JBDSJW010000163.1:0-11013 GCA_039917235.1 Kapaibacterium sp. (SeqCode)
GGCTGGCATCATTGTCGTCGATCATGGTGTCGATCAACAGCGTTAGCCCGATTTTTTTCGCGATATCGGATTTATTTACGATTTCATATTCTATCCGGTAATACTGCCCCCAGCCGCCGACCGGGACATCGGCGAATTTCGCGTCCACGGGAACAAGCCGCTGCGTTATTTCGACGCCGTTGAACAGGAATGTTATCTGCGTATGGGCCGATGCCTCTTCGCCGGTATAGAGGAGATTCCCGGTGAGGTATTCCACGTCGGAGGAAAATCTCGGATTATTACTGGCATATTTCCCATCGATCGCAATCACGAAATGCGATGTGGAATAAGGGACCGGATAGCCGTACATCAGTCGCTTGTTTCCGGTGCCTATGGTAAATCGGCCATCCTCTCCCTCCTGATGGCTGGTATAGACATCGCCGCCCCCCGTGGTCAATGTGATGCATCCTGATAGAGTCAGAAGGGTTGCGGCAAGGAGTGCCATTCCGATGAAAATCTGGCGATAACGCATGATGCCGACCTGAAAAATAAATTGGTGTTTGATATTCCCGTAAAATCCCCATCCGCCGATATTCCCGGCGAATAATCACCGGCCCGTTACCGACCGGCGTATCAGCGGAACGTTGCGCTGAACGATCCTTCCGTCACCCGCACCGCCGATGGATCATCAACCGTCCCCGCCGAAAAACCGAACGTCCCTTCCACGTGATCCGATGATATTTCGCTGATCCGCACCGTCCCGGAATTCCCGGTAATTGTGCTGAATGAATGTCCTGCGGAGGAATACACGGCGATATTTGCCCCCTGTGTTCCCTCATCGCCCAGGCGATAGCTCTCCGCGCCGGTCATATTGTTCAGCAGTATATCCACCGCCTCGGCTCCCTCCGGCGTCATCGCGGTTCCATGAAGGGCAATCGTTGTTGTTCCGCGACCCGCGGCCCTCAACGTTGTCGATCTCCAGATCCTTCCATTGACCTTTGCGGTCATGCTCCCCATTTCCCCGCTTGCCGGGGTGATATCGGTACCATCGCATCCAGCCACGATCACCGCGAGAAGGAGCGCAATTGCTGACTTCATCATGATGCTTCACTCCGCTGATCATCTCCGCCACCGCCGGTTAGCGATCGGCCGCGTGGCTCATTCTCCGGAAGCAACATATCGTCGATCGGGGGGTGGGGGACTACTCTAAAACTACTCTATCAGACTGTTGAAGGACGTCATCTGCTCCGTTGGCCTTCATCATTCGCTCAGGTTCCGGCCGCCTTGCATCTGATCATCGTTGAACAGTCTGCTATGGCGGAAGGGGATCAGGGGAGGCCGCCGTGCGATCGGATAACGTCCGCGGCTGCCTCCTCGTTATGCTCGATCACAATTGCCAGCGGGGTTCGTTCTCTGTTGTCCTTCGCTGTGATATCGGCGCCGTGAGCAATCAGGAGCGCGATCATCGGTATGGAGGAGACGCTGTCCATCGGTTCAAGGGCGGAGGCGAGGGGAATCCTTCCGGCATTATCCCGCGGGTTCTTTTCGGCGCCATGATTCAGCAGGACCAGCGCCATCTCCGTATCGGATGTCGCGGCGGCGAAATGGAGCGGGGTCTGCCCTTCATCGTCAACGGCGTTGATATCGGCGCCATGCTCCAGCAGCACGGTGGCCGCCGCCGAATCGGATACGCGTTGCAGCGGGGTGGCGTGGCTGATGGATGGGGCGTTAACGATTGCGCCATGCGCCAGCAGCAGCTCCGTCATTGCACGCCCCTGGGTTTTGAAGAGGGGCGTCATCCCGAACGGGTCCTTTGCCTCGATATCGGCGCCATGTTCCAGCAGGAGCTTCGCCATATCGTACCGGCCGAAAAAGACGGCGGACATGAGCGGAGTCTGATCCACGTAGTCGGTAGTGTTCACCTGCGCACCGTGTTTCAGCAGCAGCCGGCCTATTTCGGTTTTTCCCTCCATGGCGGCCAGATGGAGCGCCGTGTTTTCCCATTTATCGCGGCGTTCCGGTTGTGCGCCATGTTCCAGCAGGAGCGCAACCATCTCCTCTGTCCCTTTCCACGCGGCGAGATGCAGGGGGGTCATCTCATCGGGGCCGATGGCGTTGATATCTCCGCCACGTTCCAGCAGGAGCCTGACAATCGCCGGATATCCGCGCTCGGCCGCGAGATGAATGGGGAGATATCCCCTCGGGTTCCGGCTTGTGATCAGCTTCGGATTTTTCCGCAGCAGCTTCTTCACCGTTGCCAGATCCCCCTTCGCCGTTGCGTCGTGGATTGCGTCGGCGGCGGCGTGCGTCATGGGGAGGAGCATCGTCATCGCGAAGATAATTGATCGTGCCGATCCGATTCGGTGTATGCGTATCACTGGTTGAGCGGATAGGTTCTTTCTGGAGATCCGGACAGAGCGGGCGTTGTTCATTTGCGCGCCCATCCCCGAATGTACGAAGCTCCGGCCGTTTATGAATGGGGGACGGAGCCGCGGAACTTCATCAGACATCATAATTATCCCGATATTTTTCCGGGCGAACGACCATATCGCCGCAACATCGTCGCCGGACGTGCCGTAGCCGACCCATCCTACGTATATCATTGACAACCGACAGCAAAGGAGACAATTCATATGAAGCTACTCATCATTGGCGGGACGGTATTTCTCGGGCGGCATTTTGTGGAGCAGGCGCTGGCAAAGGGGCACGAGGTCACTCTGTTCAATCGCGGGCTGCATAACGCCCACCTCTTCCCGGAGGCGGAGAAGATCCATGGCGACCGGCAGGGCGATTTATCGGTGCTGGCGGGGAGGAACTGGGACGCGGTGGTCGATTTCTGTGGTTATGTCCCGCGCGAAGTCCGGGCAATGGCAGAGCTGCTGGCAGGTTCGGTTGACCACTACACGTTCGTATCAAGCATCTCCGTCTTCTCCGATCACAGCAAATCAAACGACGAGAATGGCCCATTGGGAACACTGGAGGATGAGACGGTGGAGGAGGTCACCGGCGAGACCTACGGACCGCTGAAGGCACTCTGCGAACAGGCCGCGGAGGCTGCGATGCCGGGTCGCGTTTGCACCGTTCGTCCCGGGCTGATCGTTGGCCCGCATGATCCCAGCGATCGGTTTACCTACTGGCCGCATCGGGTGGCGCAGGGGGGAGAGGTGCTGGCACCGGGAGATCCCGCGAAGCGCGTGCAGATTATGGATGGCCGCGATCTGGCCGGCTGGATGCTGGATATGGTGGAACGGAAGGATACTGGCATCTACAACGCCACTGGCCCGGATATTCCCTTGACGATGGGAGATGTGCTGGAGGAGTGCCGCGCCGCCGCCGGTAACACCGCGACGCTCACCTGGGTGAGCGAGGAGTTTTTGATCGAGGAGGAGGTGGGAGGGTGGATGGAGATGCCCCTCTGGCTTCCCGATTCGGAGGAGTATGCTGGCTTCAACACCGTGGATTGCAGCAAGGCAATCGCCCATGGGCTCCGGTTCCGTCCGATTTCCGATATCGTCCGCGCCACGCTTGCATGGGATGCCACGCTGCCGCCGGAGAGGGAACTGCACGCGGGGATGAAGCGGGAGAGAGAGGAGGAACTGCTTGCCAAATGGAGCAGCGTCGCGCAGAATTGATGGCTCCATGCCGTGCGTGGCAACCAACGCGCGCCCGGCGTCTGAACTACAAACGCTTGAAATACAAACGGAGGAACGTTGCCGGCTGATGCCTTTACGTTCCTCCGTTCCATTATCTACAATCCGTCCCACGCGCGATATTACCGCGCATCGGCACGACGAGGTAATCAGATCACTGGTCGATTGCGCCCTTGCTCTTCAGCAGCGTCGCGATCTCGGTATGATGGCCCATCGTGGCAAGGCGCAGCGCCGTAACGCCACCGCTATCGCGGGCGTTGATGTTGGCGCCTTTGGCGAGCAGCATCTCCACGAGCATCTTGTTGCCGGAGGAGATGGCCTTGTGAAGCGGCGTCTGCCCTCCCATGTCGCGGGCGTTTACGTTGGCCTTCTTGGAGACCAGGAAGCGCGCAAGCTCAAGCTGTCCGTCCATCGCCGCGATATGGAGCGGCGTCTGTCCGCCGTTGTTCACCGCGTTTACTTTTGCCTTCTTCGAGCAGAGGAGCTGCACGGCCCCTTCGTTCTTGGAGCTGACCGCCAGATGGAGGGGGGTATCGCCATTGGCGTCGGCCACATTCACATTGGATTTATTCTGAAGCAGAAGCATGATCATCGCCCTGTCGCCGTTCATCGCGGCCAGGTGCAGAGGTGTCATGCCATCGCCATCCTTGGCATCGGCCAGTTTTCGATTCTTCTGAAGCAGCCCTCTGGCCCCCTCGACATCGCCATTGCTGACCGCATCGTGAATACCATCGGCATTGGCCGCGATCGGGGCCGCCGCTATCATAATCGCCAGCATCGCCACCGCGAGCATCCTGTTCGTTACCTGTTTCATAATCAAACTCTCCCGTACATGTAGACTAACCTTTTAAATCGGGAGAGCGTTAGAACCTTTGACTGATCGCATTCGATGCTTCTCTGGCCGGATGGCATCGAGGCGCTGTTCCCGCGCTTTCCCTATGGGGAATAGAGCAAGATCCGTTCCATAACGTGTTGGAGCGGATCTTTTTTCATAATGAAAGATAATCAGTATGCAGCGGGGGATCAAGGGGGGGAGATGGCCCCATGCTTTCGCAGGATCGCCGCAATCTCCTTTGCCTCATGCTCTTCCGCCTCTCCGAGCGGGGTCGCGTTGAATTCATCGCGGGCGTTCGGGTCGGCGCCGTTGGCAAGAAGCAGCTCCACAACATCGGCATAGCCACCGCTGACCGCGCTATGGAGCGGTGTCCGTCCGTTGGCGTCGCGAGCGTTGGGGTCGGCGTGATGGGCCAGGAGCGTGGCGGCGATATCGGCTGCGCCTATGCCGGCGGCGGTGCAGAGCGGGGTGCAGCTCTGGTGCGCCCGCGCCTCAACGGTGGCGCCATGTGCCAGGAGCGTATCGACCATATCCTTCCGCCTGTTGAAGATCGCATGCTGGAGCGGTGTCCATCCCCGTCGTCTGTCCTCGGCATTCGGCTCGGCGCCGTGCGATAGCAGCAGCGCCGCAATCTCCTGGTTTCCGCTTCCGGCCGCCAGATGCAGAGGGGTTCCTCCGGCATCCGACGCGGCGTTCACATCGGCCCCCCGGCCAACCAGAAGGCTGACGATGTTCACATTTCCGCGGGTGGTTGCCAGCAGCAGCGGCGTTCCCTTCTCCGGGCTTCCGGCGTTGATATCCGCCCCCTTATCCAGCAGCAGCTCCACCGATTTCTCCTGCCCCGCATCCACCGCGTAATGGAGCGGCGTGGCGCCATCCTCGTCCGGCGCGCTTACAAGCTCGGGGTTCTTCTTCAGGAGCGCCTCGATCCGTTTGATGTTTCCCTTCCGGGCCGCATCATGAATCGGCGCCGCCAGGAGCGGGGAGATAATTGCCACAAGCGCGATTGCGGCGATGCAGGCGGGAAGAGCCTTCTTCATGCTGTGTGGGTTGATTCTCGTGTGATCGATAAACGCCGTTGCCCGGCGGCACGATGATAACGTCACCGGAACGGTTTTCGATAGCAACGCCCCTCAGGCGTTCCGTTTCAGCGCGAATTCCACGAACTCCAGCAGGGAGCGCTTCGCCGGGCTGTCGGGGAACGGGGCGATTGCCTCCCGCGCTTTGGCGCAATACTCGATGGCGGTTTTCTCCGCGTACACCAGCCCGCCATACTGCGTCACAAACTCGCGAACGGTGCGCGAGCGCTCCTCCGATTCCTCCCCCTTCTTGATCAGCGTCAGAATCCGCTTCGATTCCTTCCGGGGGGCGTTGTTCATCGAGTAGATCAGCGGGAGCGTCAGCTTCTTCTCCTTCAGATCATTCCCCGTCGGCTTGCCGATCGCGGCGCCGGTGGAGACATAATCGAAGATATCATCCCGGATCTGAAACGCTATGCCGACCATCTCGCCGTAGTTCCTGAACGCTTTCCATGCCTCGCGATCGTCAGTGGCGCTCGACGCCCCCAGCTCACAGCATGCGCCGATCAGCGATGCGGTCTTATCGGAGATGATCCTGAAATACTCCTCCTCCTGAATATCCAGTTTCCGCGATTTCTGAATCTGGAGCAGCTCCCCCTCGCTCATCCGCTTTACCGTCTCCGACGTGATCTTCAGAAACCCGAATTCCTCATGTTCCACCGCCACCAGAAGTCCGCGCGAGAGGAGATAATCCCCCACGAGGACCGAGACCTTGTTCTTCCAGACGGCGTTGATGGAGGGGAGTCCGCGACGTTCATCCGCTTCATCGACCACATCATCGTGGACGAGCGTTGCGGTATGGAGGAGTTCCACCATGGTGGCGCCGACGTAGGAGCGGGGCGATATTCCCCCGGCAACCTCGGCGGCCAGCAGCACAAGCATGGGGCGCACCTGCTTTCCCTTCTGGCGGAGGATATAGCGCACCACGATATCGAGCAGCAGGAGCTTGGACTGCATCGAATCGCGAAAGAAACGGCGGAATTCCTTAAGGTGGCTGTCTATCGGTTGCGAGATCGTTCCTAAATCCATACGAGCCTGTTAGTGTGCGGAACGCGGGTTGCGGGAATCGGCGCTTCCACGGTGTAGCGGCAGCGCCGAGCCTGCCTAACGGTCCCTCTGTATCAGTCGGCGAAGCGGATTGTCGAGGCCCCATACGGAGCCCCGGCGGGATCACTCTCTGTCCAGAACCCCTTCCTCAATCGCCTCCACCTCAGCCTCAGCGCGTTTGCGATAGGCAAGCTTTGCCACCAGGATGCTGATCTCGTACAGCGCGTAGAGCGGGATGGCGAGGAGCATTTGGTTAAACGGATCGGGCGTTGGGGTGATGATGGCCGCGGCCACCACGATCACCACCACCGCGTGCCGCCAGTAGCGGCGGAGAAACTGCGGCGTCACCACGCCGAAACGGGCCAGCGCGTAGCTGAGCATCGGCATCTCGAAGACCACGCCGCACGCCAGAATAAATCCCAGCACAAAGCTGTAGTAGGCGGAGATCGTGAAGCGGTTTTCGATCCCTTTAAAGACAAATCCGGCGGTGAAGCTGAGCGAGGCCGGGATCATCACGAAATAGGCGAAACAGATGCCGACGAGGAAACAGATTATCGTTCCGCCGGCGATCCATCCCACGTTCTTTCGCTCGCTCTCGTACAATCCCGGTTTGATAAATCCCCAGAACTGCCAGAGGAGGGCCGGGATGGCGAGGATAAGCCCGCTGACCAGCGCCACCTGGATGGCAAGGGTGAACTGCGCCATCGGCTCAGTGCTTATGAGCTGGAGTGGCGGGTTTACCCGGGTGGCCGGCCCCATGATAATGGTCTCGATGATGAATTTCACAAAGTACCCGCAGATCGCCGCGGTGATCGCCAGCGCCACCAGCGACTTGATAATCCTGCCTCGTAGCTCTTCGAGGTGATCGAAGAAGCCCATCTCCCCGCCACGGTGGCCCCGCTTCTCCGGCTCCTCTTCCTCAATCGTATCAAGCTCCAGCGGTGGCTCCGGCTCGCGAAACGTGCTGTAGTCGCTCTGGTACGGGCGCTCGTCCACGCTGTGTTCGCGAACTGGCTCGTGCCCATGTCCGGCTTCCGGCCCGCGCTGCGGGTCGGGTGGGAGACCATTTCCCGGCTCGGGGCGGGAGGGATTATCCGGATCGTTGATCGGGTCGTTTTCGTCTGTGGACATACGCGTATGCGAGTCGAAAATCGGAAGTGAGATCCCACCGGCCCTCGGCGTTCTCTCATAATGTCAGCCATCTGGAGCCCGCCGATCGTATCGTTGCGGGCTCCGGCTCATACGCAAGCCTGATTAGGCCACCGCCTCCGCGGGGATCTCCGGGCGTTCGCCGGCGCTCCGAAGGATTTCCGGATAGAGGGGGAAGCCGGAGCAGAACTCGCGTACCTCCTCCTTGACGCTTTTCTGAAGCCCATCATTGCCGATATCCCCCAGCACGCGATCGATCATATCGGCAATCCGCTCCATATCCCCCTCGTTCATGCCGCGCGTGGTCATCGCCGGGGTGCCCAGGCGGATGCCCGACGTTATCAGCGGCGACTTGTCGTCGAACGGGACGGCGTTCTTGTTGCAGGTGATGCCGGCGCGGTCCAGGGCGTTCTCCGCCGCCTTGCCGGTAAGCCCCTTGTTCCTGAGATCCACCAGCATCAGATGGTTATCGGTGCCGCCGGAGATGATATTGTAGTCCCGCTTCACCAGCGCGGCGGCAAGCGCCTGGGCATTGGCGATCACGCGGCCGGTGTAGGTTTTGAAATCATCGGTGAGCGCCTCGCCGAACGCCACCGCCTTGGCGGCGATCACGTGCATCAGCGGTCCCCCCTGGATACCAGGCATCACCCAGCTATCGATAATCTCCGACATCATCTTCACCCGACCCGATTTCGGCGCGGTAATGCCGAACGGGTTCTCGAAATCCTTTCCAAGAAGGATCACCCCTCCGCGCGGGCCGCGCAGTGTCTTGTGCGTGGTCGATGTCACCACATGGCAGTGTTCGATGGGGGAGTTAAGCCATCCCTTGGCGATCAGGCCGGCCGGATGGGCGATATCCGCCATCAGGAACGCGCCGACCTCGCGGGCGATTTCGCCGAAGATCGCGTAGTCGATATTCCTGCTGTACGCCGACGCGCCAACGGTGATCATCTTCGGCTTATGCTCCCGGGCCTTGGCGCGGACATCCTCATAATCGATTGTCCCGGTCTCCGGTTTGATGCCATAGGAGACGAACTTGTAGAACTTGCCGGAGAAGTTCACTGAAGAGCCGTGGGTGAGATGTCCCCCGTGGGAGAGATCCATCCCCAGCACCGTGTCGCCATGCTGTAGAAAGGAGAAGTAGGTCGCCATGTTGGCGGAGGAGCCGGAGTGGGGCTGCACGTTGGCATACTCCGCGCCGAAGAGCTTCTTCACGCGATCCTGCGCCAGCGTTTCCGCCACGTCCACCCACTCGCAGCCGCCATAGTAGCGGCGGCCGGGATATCCCTCCGCGTACTTGTTGGTCAGCACGGAGCCCTGAGCCTCCAGCACCGCCTGGCTCGTGAAATTCTCGCTGGCGATCAGCTCGATCTTCTCGTTCTGGCGATAGATTTCGCCGGCAATCGATTTGAATAGCTCAGGGTCCTGAGCGCGGAGATGTTCGTACATGATATAAAGCCTGTATCTCTGTAAATCGTAGTCAGGTTTCGGTTTTGCTCTCCCCGGGCGCGCAATCGCCGGATGCTGTCAGCACTCGGTCAGATCGTGGATCTTCTCCACGCGGCGGGCGTGGCGCGCATCGCCGGAGGCGGGGGTTGCCAGGAATGTCAGGACGATCTCCCGTGCGGTTTCCCATTCCACCAGCCGTTCCCCGAGCGTCAGGACATTTGCGTTGTTGTGCTCCCGCGCCAGACGGGCCATTTCGGTGGTCAGGCAGTTCGCCGCCCGCACCCCCTTCGATTTGTTGGCGACGATCGATACGCCGATGCCGGAGCCGCAGACGATCACCCCCGTATCAGCATCGCCGCTGGCGACCGCTTCCGCGGCGATGTGGGCGTAATCGGGATAATCGGCCGGTTCCGTGGAATGCGTTCCATGGTCGGCAACGTCGTGGCCGGCATCGCGCAGAAGCGTCACGATCCGGTCCTTGTACTCCACGCCGCCATGATCGGCGGCAACCGCTATGCGTCTTGACATGGCCGAAATAGGTTCGAGAATGAGCCGAGAGGGGAACAGGCGGGCGAGCGGGAAGCGTGCCGGGATATCCTGTCCGGTCCGCGAATCTACGCGAATCGGTACGAATCTAAAGAGAGTGATTGGATAATAGGGGGGATGAATGATAACGAATCGAAAAGGGAGCGGGGGATGCCTTGTCCGGTTTGCCGCGCATGATGCTTCGGCAGAGCCTTCAACAGTCTGCTAGAAGCCGGCGGTCAGCGTTGCATGGTAGGAAAGCTCGCCATACTCGAAATCGCGGCGCGTGGCAAGATCAAATCGGAGATCGCGGGTGAAATCGACCGGAAGGTTGTAGAAGAAGCCCGCCGAAACATCCCCCTTGGTGCTGAATCCCGCCCGAATTCCAAGAGGGAGGTGTACCAGCGGCGCCCATTCCCCCGCGAAGCTCCAGCGTGGCGCGTCGCTGTAGGCGGCGGTTCGCGCCTCCACGACGCCGAGAATGTAGGCTCGTGGGGCCAGATGTTTCGTCAGCGGCGTGCCGCTTGGATCAATCCGCATGGTATCGTTCCGGTCATCGAGCGAGTAGAGGTAGGCGCCGCCGATGCGGGTATTCCACGGAGCGATCTCCCTTGGCCCCTTCATCTCCCCCGCCACGTTGTTCAGCGCCAGCGAGAAAAAGAACCGTTCGTCGATATCGAGCGACCCGGAGAGATCCAGCGTGTAGCCGGAATAGCCGCCGTCGATGCCGGTGGGGCCGCTTCTGAGATATCGGATGGTGGCGCCCACATTCCCCGGGCCGATCGCCAGCCCGCCTCCGAGCGAGAAGGCCAGATCGCGGCTGCCGATGGTGCCGAGCGGCTTCTCATCGGCCGAGTAGCTCTTTACATTCCCGATCCCGTAGCCGGTCATCCCCACGCTCACCCCCGCAAACTGTCCAATCTCATGTCCGTAGCCGGCGGCATACAATTCCTGTCCCGACGGAAGGTAGGAGTAGGTCACCACGGCGACGGGGCGTTCCAGCCGCGCCAGGGTGGAGCTGTTGCTGAAGAGTGATGATCCCCCCGCGGCAAAGGGGGTGAACACCCCCGCCATCCCGATTTCCCGCGCCATCAGCTCGCGCCGGAGGAAGCTGGCGGCATATCCCCCGGCATCCTGGGCATGCAGCGTCCCGCCGGCCATCAGAACGGCCATCAGCAGGAGGGGGAAGGGGATGGGGATTCGGGTCATCGGTCGGGCGTTCGGGAAAATTGGCCTGTCAGACTGTTGAAGGAGGTCATCCGCGGCGTCGGGGGACGTTTGAAACGTCCCCCGACATTCA
>JBDSJW010000164.1:0-5694 GCA_039917235.1 Kapaibacterium sp. (SeqCode)
GGGATCACTGGGTGATGGACATTTACTGAAAACCGGAGCCGAGCTTACTCATCATGCGTTCCGCTCGGCAGCCACCACCGATATAGCTGATCTTGACAAAGTCCAGCAGGAGCCCACTCTTCTCAGCTCACTCGATGCGTCCGCGTATCTTCAGGATGAATGTCAGATCACGCCGCAGCTCTTTACCAACATCGGCCTGCGCGGTTATTATTTCGCATCCGGGAAATACTCGAATCTCGAACCACGTATTTCTCTCTCTTATCTGGTCACAGAGGATCTCTCGCTCAAGGCCGAATACAGTACCGCAAATCAGGCTCTTCACCTGGTTTCCCGGAATGATATTGCCCTACCAACCGATATCTGGGTCCCCTCCACCCCGCAATTGAAGCCGGAGTCCGCCACCGAGTGGTCCGCCGGCACCGAAGCAAGCTTGGCCGAGCATGAATACAAGGTATCGGTCGAGGGATACTACAAGGAGATGCACAACCTTCTCGAGTATAAGGATACGGCCAACCTTTCCCTCCATGCGCCGGCGGAATCCTATTTCACTTCTGGAGATGGCAGTGCCTATGGCGTCGAGCTATTCATCAACAAACAGATCGGCCGCCTGACCGGATGGATCGGTTATACGCTCAGCTTCACCCAGCGGACGTTTCCCGAACTGAATGACGGGCTGCCGTTCAACCCTCGCTATGATCGCACACACGATATATCGATCGTAACGGCATATGCCCTTAACGACAGATGGAATTTCGGGGCTGTCTGGGTGTATGGCACCGGCAACGCATACACAATGCCGACAGGCCATTATGAATTCCCATCCATCAATGCTGAGCCTCAGGAAACAGTTGACCGTAACCGATTAAATTATTCACGTCGGAATGGTTATCGGCTTCCGGCCTATCACCGGCTCGATCTTTCCGCTTCGTTGAAATTCTCCTGGTTCGGTCTCCCGTGGGTGTTCTCAATGAATATCTACAATGCATATAATCATAAGAATGTCTTTGCTCAATATATCACCCCCAAATCAGGTTATAATCCAGCCACGAATCATGACGAATCCTCCCTCGAGTTGAAACGGGTAACGTACTTCCCGATACTTCCAACAATCGGCCTGAGTGTGAAATTTTGATGGACACATCGTATATCAACGCAATTTCCCATTATCCCCGGTTCTTTATTGGTGGTATCGTAGCGATGCTATCGATCTTGGCGGGATGCGAGACCGGTGTGACCACGCCGGATGACATTCCTTACGTCGAACAGATCGTTGTCAGTTGTCTCCTGGAACCTGAAAAACCGGCCGACAGCCTCCGATTTTCCCGCACACTTCCCATAACGGAGAAATACGATACCTCGAAAGCTATTATCACCGATCTGACCGGAACAATTCAGAGCGGCGATTCCATTTATCCGCTTCGCTATGTCTCGGGCATACGATATCAGGCGGTTGGCCTTACTCCAAAATCCGGCAAAGTCTATAGATTGAATGTCGACTGGCACGGCAAGCATGTTACCGCGGTAACAAGAGTTCCCTTTCCCGTATCGATCGATACCATCACGTTTTTCAAGGCCCCCAATCCGCGTAAGACTGGTGATAATTACTATCGAATGGATGTAGCAGTCAGACCCGGGGTGCAGGAGGTCTATGGAATCGGATATGTCTTTACAAACGGCGCTGGGGTCCCGTTACCGCAGGGTGAGTTAAACAGGGCGCAATCTGTTGCGCGCAGCCAGGACACCCTCGCCGACGGCAGAGCGCACGTTATCTCCCGCGGCGATTCTCCATTGGAAGGCCCTCCCCCATTTTCCGGGTCCGTTTCCCTCTTCTCCTTCGATGCTCCGTACTACGACTATTTTCTCACTTATGCTCACGGTGATGAACCGGGTGATCGTGTCTTAGCCAATACCGGCGAGAAGATCCGGTGGAATGTTCATGGTGATGGCGTCGGCATGTTTATAGGACGCGCGATCCGGCAGATTACTCTGTAGGGGAGGTTACTTCTCCTCTAACAAACAAAGCGGGGAGTTATCGTGGCGATAACTCCCCGCCTGTCGTTCAGGAATATGCCAATTCATTCCGATGACACGGGCAATTTCCCCGGCGAATAGTACAAGCCAGGGGTGCCTTGATAATTCCCACTCACACCGCCGCCTCCTTCGCCCGGAGCCTGATCCGCTCCGCCTCCACGCGGTTGCCGCGGCTGATAAGCGCGTCCCGCAGCAGCTCGGCGATCTCCTGATCATCCGGCATGGCATCGAAGGCGCGACGGAGTATCTCCTCGGCCCCCCCCGTATCCCCCTCGCGTAGAAGACCACGGGCGATATCGAGCACCGCCGACCGCAGACGGAAATCAAAATCCTCCCGCGCGGCCTCGAAAAATCCCTCGTAGAGCGTCGGGAAGGGGACTTCGCCGCGCGTCATCTGGAGCGCTTCAAGGAGGAGCGGCTGTGCGCGGACCCACGCCCCCTCGCGGGCGGCGGCCAGCGAACGCTTTACCAGCTCGTCAGCCTGGAGAAGATCGACCTCGACAAGCGCAAGGTTCAGCCGGGGGGTGCGGCCGTCGGTGAGGACCGCATCGGCCCCCATCACTTCGCGGAGGCGCACCACCCCCATGTTCCGTTTCTTCCGCGCCAGCTCGGGATCCTCATCCTCCCCCGCCAGCAGGATAAACTCCTGCGGCGTCAGCGATGCACCGATCATCTGGTCCGCCACCATCAGCCCCAGAAGCGTTCGGATACGGACGCCACGGAGCGGAGCGGGCTTCCCCCCTTTTACGCCGACCTGGATGGTGCCAAGCATCGAAACAGTTACCCTCCCCCGGCCATCGCCATCGCCGGAACGGGCATCACGTGCAGCCCGGATCCTCACCAGCCTCTCCCCCCAGCTCTTCCGTGCTCCCGGCTCATGATATTCGCCGAATAGATCGAGCAGCGTGGACATGGGGGGGGCCAGCTCCCGGTCGGCAAACCAGGCCAGACGGGCGTCGAGCGCGCCGGCAATGGCATCGCGCAGCGCATCGTGCATCGGGGCGTGGGCCGGGGAATCGCGCATGGCGCGGAGGAGCGTGATGGCGGCGCCAATCACCAGCGGATCGTGGAGACGAAGAACGGGGCGGCCAAGGAGATCCGCGACACGGATGGTGATTTCGCCGGGATCACCATCGGCGTGGAGAAGGTGGCGGAGCATCGCGCCAAGCGTCTCATATCCGGGACGATCGACAAGGAACTGCGGCGACCAGGGGAGGCGGAGGCATTCATCGGCATGGGGGAGATCGCCAAGCGCAATGGCGAGAAGCGCCCCCATCGGCAGCGTCAGGGCACGTCCGGCGCTCAACTCGTCGCACAGACGCCATCCCCACGCGGGATCGCCACGGAGCAACCCGATTGCCGCCACCTGGGAAGCGGCTTCATCCATCGCGGAATCATCCCTGTATGGGATATCCTGAAGCAGCGTCCTCACCTCCGATTCGATCGCGGGGAGATCGCGCCCCAGAGCGCTCTGCGCGCTCAGCCCGTCCATGCCGCACTGCATGATGTTGTTCCAGATCCCCTGCTCGCGAAACCAGCGGGAGGCCTCGGCGGCGGCGGCCTGCGCGGCGTCCATCTCACCGATATGGGTCAGGAATTTCACCTTGTAGAACCCCAGCACGCGCCCGTCGTTGGATCTGTTGCCGGGGGCGCTCCCCTCAATCCGCCGGTACATCTCCCGCCGGTCATCCAGCTCATCCGGCGTATCGAATGCCAGGAGATAAAACGGGTAGATCATCCACTCGAACAGCTTTCTCTCCTCCACCGGAAGCTCCTCCAGCAACCCCTCCACCCGTCTCCTGATCGATGCCATAAGGGGACGGTCCATCTGCAACGCGGCGGTCTGCGCCACAGCGCCAACGCACTTGATATAGGAGCGATGAAGCCGGAACGCCGGGGCGGTTTCGATGATCCGCTCCAGCTCCTCCCACGCCCTCACATGGATTCCCGGCGAGATATCCCGATGGGTGCCGGTATAGAACCCGAGCGCCGTAAGCCTGAACGGGATCAGCGCGGGATGATCCTCCCACGACGTGGCCTCATAGAATTCCCGGGCACCTTCCTCCCGCACTTCCGGTGAACCGAACCTGAGAAGCGAAACCTTGATCTGCATCAGGCGCAGCCCCCAGCGCTCGTCATCATCGGGAGCCACGCCCCGCATCACACCGAACATCGCCGAGGCGGCCTCCCACGCCTTCAGCCCCGAATGCTGGTCGAGCGATTGATCGAGCAGCCACGCAACGTAGAGGGCACGCTCCGCCGCTATTCGCAGCCCCCCGGTGGAGGAGCTGAGCGCCGCCGCGTGACGCTGCATCAGGCTGAAGGGAAGGAGCGAGTAGAGTGGATGATTTTCCGCGATCACCCCTACCAGCGCCCCGGTATCAACCACGGCGCGCTCGGCGAGATGCTTATGGAGCAATGTGTGCGTAAAGACCAGCAGCGGATACGCGCTTGAAGGGAAGACGGAGCCCGGCGTAAAACCCGGCATCGGAGGAAGCCCGCCAAGAGGTGATGGGAGCATCGGCGTGGTGGAGAGGACCCCCTTTGCCAGCAGCTTCTCCAGCAGCGGGTTGTCATCTCCGATCAGCGCGCCGGCGGCCTCGCGCGAGAAGATCTCCCCAAGACAGGCAAGCCGTTCGGCAAGGCGCATTTCATCATCGCCGAGATGCGCGACCATCGCGGCGGAGAGAAGCTCCACGTTCCGCTTCATCAGCCGGGCAAAGGAGCCGCCGGGATCGGCGATGCTCCATCTATCGCCGACGCGGGCAATCACCCGGGAGTCGATTCCGGAGCGGAGAACGGAGCGGAGCGCCAGCGCATTGCCGAGCGTGGCCCTGTGGAGCAGCCCCGCCACCACGGCATCGCACGGCGCGCCGAAGAGCCCTTCCCACATCGCCCCGATCCCCATCTCATCCAGCCCCTCCATCTCGATCCGCTCCACCAGAAACCCCTCCATCACCGATCGCCCCTTCCACTCGCTCGGCCGGCAGACGCAGAGGACCGAGACCGTTTCATCGGAGAGGGCGTTCATCAGCGAGGCAAGCTCGGGGGTTGATTCCGGGGAGAGAAGGTGGGTATCCTCCAGCACGATCAGCGTGGGACGGAGACGGCAGAGACGGCGGAGCGCGCCGATCACCGATGGGAGCGTCCCCTCCGGTTCGGCACGAAGAAGCTCCCGGCCAAGCGCGGAGTTCCAGAGAGCTGAAGCAAGAAGCGGCCCGAGCGATATGGCCGACTCGGGATAGAATTTCACATGGACAACCACCCCCTCCTCGGCGGCCACGCGACGGATAAGCTCATCAAGGAGACGGCTTTTGCCGATCCCCGCCTCCGCCTGCAACAGCGATGCCCGAAGCATCTGCGCATACGGAGTTGCCCGCCAGAACTCGATCAGTCGATCGAGCTCGGCGTTCCTGCCGACGAATGGGAGCGTCCCCTGATGGAGGAATTCTTCGAGCGGAGTCATCTCAGGTTCCTGACAGACTGTTGAACAGTCTGATGAAGTAATTCAAGAGCAAGTAACACGATTGGCCGTCAGATCGGGCATTTCCGGCATTTCCCATCACCCTCGTTTTCAGGCCAGAAACGCCGTTTTTCCGAACCGTGGCCGAAGTTCGCCCGAACCGTGGCCGATATTTCTTCAAACCGCCCAACTCTTCTTCC
>JBDSJW010000165.1:0-3604 GCA_039917235.1 Kapaibacterium sp. (SeqCode)
CCGGAGCGCCACATCCCTCCGCTGGCCCCCCCCGCCAGGATGATGCCGGGGTTATCGGCATCGAGCGCCATGGCTCGGGTCCGCCCTCCGACGTTGGCCGGTCCCCGCTCCAGCCAGGTATAATCCGGAATCGCCGGGGCGGGATCGCGCCGGGCGACAAGCCTCTGGTCGCGGGAGGGAATCGTGGCGGCGAACGCCATCTCCTTTCGTCCGATGCCGTCCGGAATTCTTCCGGTCGCCGGGTCGCGCAACTGCATCCATTCCCACTGCTCCCTTGCCTGCGGGTTCTGCTCCGCCGCCTCGGCATGCGACGGTGTGCCCGAGCCGAACTGCCGCGGGATCATCAGGCGCGCCGCGGCCGCAACGATTCCCGTAACGACAAGCGCGATGGCGATTGTTGAGAATACTTTCATGGCGGTCCGATGATCGATGAGATGAATTGCTCCGGGGTTCCCGTTGGGAAGCCCACGATGATAGCAATTCGACGCGAAATGTGACAGGGGAAAGAGCCGGGACAGTAGATGATGAGGAAAGATCATCCCGCCGTATCTTATGTTTTTCCCCTTTGTCGATTCCGATACCGGCCCGGCGGGAACCATGCGGCCGTAATGATCAGACCGCCACCGTCGTCGTCTGTTCTTCTCGGAAAAGAATGCCATGATTTATCGCTTTTCGATCTGAATATGGAAATTCTGCAACGCTCCCCATTGAAGCGCTACGGCATTGCTGTGTTCGCCAGTCTGATTGCCCTGACGCTCACGTTGATGTTCGGCAACGCTGTCGATAAGTCCATTTTCGTCTTCTTCTTCTTCGCCGTCATCTGCACGGCGTACTACTCCGGGTTCGCGCCAAGCCTGCTGGTTATCGGCACGGGCGTCGTGTTCACGGCGTACTTTTTCATCGTTCCGGGAAGTTCCCTGCTGAACCATCCCCCCGTGCCGCTTCAGCTTGCGATCTTTGTGACCACGACATTCGGAGTCTCGCTCCTCTCCTCGCTGCGCGAACGGAACGCGATAAAGCTCAGGGAGAGCGAGCGGTTTCTGGCAACCACGCTCAGGAGCATCGGGGACGCTGTGATTGCCACCGACGCCACGGGGCGGGTGAGCTTTATGAACCCCGTGGCGGAGACGCTGACCGGCTGGACGGAGCGGGAGGCGGCGGGAAGGCCGCTGGCGGAGATCTTCATCATCGTCAACGAGGATACGCGCGCGCCGGTGGAAAGCCCCGTGGAGAAGGTGATCCAGGAGGGGCGGATCGTGGGGCTGGCAAACCATACGGTGCTGATAGCAAAGGACGGGCGGGGAATTCCCATCGAGGATAGCGCCGCGCCGATCAAGGACAGGGAGGGTCGCCTGCTGGGGGTGATCATGGTCTTCCACGATGTCACGGAGCGGCGGCGGCTGGAGATTGAGCAGAACTATCTCTTCCAGTCGAGCGAGCTTCTTGCCTCATCGCTCGATTATGAGATGACCCTCAAACGGCTGGCCGATCTCACCGTCCCCCATATCGCCGACTGGTGCGCGGTCGATATCGTCAACGATGATGGAATCGTGGAGCGGCTGGCGGTGGCGCATGTCGATCCCGAGAAGGTGAAATGGGCGCACGAACTGGAGGAGAAATACCCGACCGATCCGAACGCGCCGACCGGGGTCTATCAGGTTGTCCGAACGGGGAAATCGGAGTTCTATCCCTTCATCCCTGAGGAGATGCTGATGGCGGCGGCGATCAACGATGAACATCGTGAGATCATCCGGGAGATCGGCTTCACATCCGCCATCGTGGTTCCGCTGGTTGCACGCGACCGCGTGCTGGGGGCGGTCACGCTGGTGACAACCACGCATGGTTCCAACCGGCGTTATACCGAGCGCGATCTGGCGCTGGCCCAGGATATCGCCCGGCACGCCGGCATGGCGATCGAGAACGCGCGGCTTTACAGAAACGTCCGGCGGGATGCCGAGGAGATCGGCCGGCAGGCCGCCCGGCTCTCATCGCTGGCGGAGATCGGCGCCGATCTGACCGCCGCCAGCCTTGATTACAAGGTCGTGCTGGAGACCATCACCCGTCGGCTTGCCAAGGTCATCGGCGATGCCTGCGTGCTCCGTCTGGTTGAAGGTGATATGCTCCCCGCCGTTGCCTTCCATCATCATGATCCCGTGGCGCATGAGGCCCTCCGCGCCTTTATCGAGGAGACCCCGCACGGGCGCTATCATGGCCTTCCCGGTGAGGTTGCCAGAACGGGGGAGGGGAAAATTATCCACGCGGCGGAGGATCCGACCGTGACCCTGGGCCTCCCCGCGGTAACGTATGTGGAGCGTTTTGGCTTGCAGAGCCTTGCCATCGTGCCGCTGAAAATCCGGGGAGAGGTGATCGGGACGATCTCGCTCACGCGCGATCGTGGCGGCGCGGAGTACACCCCGAGCGATCAGTTGTTTCTCCAGGGGCTGGCCGACCGCGCGGCGCTGGCGATCGAGAACGCGCGGCTGTTCCGCAATGCCGAGGAGCAGCGGGAGTGGTTCGAGGTAACCCTCTCCTCGATCGGCGACGCGGTGATCGCCACCGATACTGAGGGGAACATCACCTTTATGAACCCGGTGGCGGAACGGCTGACACGCTGGACGGAGGAGGACGCGATGACAAAGCCGCTGGATGAAATCTTCAATATCGTGAACGAGGACACGCGGCAGATCGTGGAGAGCCCGGTCGCCAAGGTGCTGCGCGAGGGGATGGTGGTGGGGCTGGCAAACCATACGGTGCTGATTGGAAAGGATGGGCACGAGGTGCCGATCGACGACAGCGCCGCGCCGATCCGGGCGGCGGAGGGAGACATGCGCGGCGTGGTCCTGGTCTTCCACGATATCTCCGAACGGAAGGTGATAGAGGATGAGCGGGCGCGCCTCTTCGGGGAGGTCGCAAGCGGGCGGGAGCGGCTGAACAGCCTGATTGCCAGCATCCCGGGCGTTGTCTGGGAGGCGTGGGGGGAGCCGGATCAGAAATCGCAGAAGATCGATTTCGTCAGCGACTACGTTGAGGAGATGCTCGGCTACAGCAAGGAGGAATGGCTCGGCACACCAAACTTCTGGCTGACCATCGTTCATCCCGATGACCGTGAGCGGGCCGCCCGGGCCGCCATGACGAAGTACGAGACCGGCCATATCTCCGATAATCAGTTCCGATGGATAGCCCGGGATGGCGAGGTGTTCTGGGTGGTGGCGCGTTCCGTCGTCGTTACGGACAACGATGGAATGCCGATCGGAATGCGCGGCGTGACGATGGATATCTCCGAGCAGAAGCGCGCCGAGGAGGCGCTGATCGAGGGGGAACGGCGCTTCCGCACACTTGCTGATAACGCCCCGGTCCTTATCTGGATGGCCGGCCCGGACGGTGTCTATAATTACTTCAACAGAACATGGCTGGAGTTTACCGGAAAGACCGAACAGCAGGAGCTTGAGGAAGGATGGACTTCCGGCATTCACCCGGATGACGTGGAGCAGTGCATCCGCAACTTCCGCGCGGCGCTCAACGAGCAGAGGATGTCCCGTATGGAATATCGCTTCCGTCGCGCCGACGGCGAATATCGCTGGGTGCTGGATACCGGCACCCCCCG
>JBDSJW010000166.1:0-8419 GCA_039917235.1 Kapaibacterium sp. (SeqCode)
TCATCAGCATCGGCGGGACGATGCCCGCGGAATCCTGAAGCATCGCGGCGAGGAGATGAATCGGCTCGATCTGCTGGTTCGAGTAGCTGCTCGCGATCTCCTGCGCGGTTTGCAGCGCTTCCTGCGATTTGATTGTGAGCTTCTGAAAGTTCATGAGGATCGTGATATCATGGATGATTGTGATAGTCCCATGTCGGGGCAGGTTTGGAACCTGCCCTTACAGCAAACGTCCCCGTACGCAAAACGTCGCCGTACAATTATGATCGCGGTAAACTTACGGTAAACCGCGTTCCTTTTCCACGTTCGCTTTCCACGGTGATTATGCCGCCGTGCGCTTCCACAACGCGTTTGACGATCACCGTGCCGATTCCCGAGCCGCCGGGGCGTTCGGTATAAAATGGCTGGAACAGTTTTGTCAGCGTTCCGCGGCTCATGCCGATGCCGTTATCATCCACGGTAATCGTGATCGTGGAAGGGGTTTCCCGCAATCCCACCACAATCAGCCCGCCTTCGCGCGTGCCGATTGCCTGCCATGCGTTATCGATCAGGTTGCGGATTGCCACGGTAAGCTGCGTAAGATCCACCATGCAGCGGAAATTTTCCCCGCCGATTTCCAGCCGCAGATCGGCGGCGCCGCGCAATGTATCGGCATAATCGTGCGCCATCGATCGAAAAACAATTTCCAGATCGGTCGATGTCTTATCCAGCGATTCGGTTCGCGCCACGGTCATCAGATCCTCGACGATCTCCCGGAGTCGCGCCGCCTGTTTGATGATCCTGCTTGTGGCGCGCGCATATTCTCCCTCGGCCGCGCTGCCGTTCAATCTGTCGTGAAGGAGTTCCGCCGTCATCGTCACGGTGCTGAGCGGGGTTTTCATTTCATGCGCGATATGGTGCGCCACCGACGCCCAGTTTACCAGGCGCTCGCGTTCCAGCGTCTGCGTCACATCCTCCACCAGCAGCAGATATCCGGCGGTAAAACCGTAGCGCCCCAGCATCGGCCGGCCGCGAAACGTCAGCGCGCGCTGTGCTCCCTCGTGGTTGATATCGATTCTGATTTCGAATTCCTCGCCATCGGCGAAGAGCGCGCGGAGCGGGGCCAGCACGCCACGCAGTTCATCGGCGACAAGATATTCGGTGATATGCCTGCCGAGCGGAATATATGGGGCGATTTCCAGCAGCGTCCGCGCCGAGACGTTGATCTGCTTTACGCGCTGTTTGTTGGATGTGACGATAATCCCGTGCGAGCTGGGGACGGTGACGAGATTTCTGTAGAGCGTTCGTACAAACCGCGATCGGCGCAATGTCACCAGCAGCGCCGCGATCAGAATCCCCGCCAGAAACGCCGCCGAAAGGAGAATCCAGTGCCGCTCCATCCATGTGATGCGATGTTCCGGGATCGTGATCAGGCGCGAGCCGGTTCGCGACGAAAGGAGGAGCGCGGTGGAATCGATTCCCTCCACGACGGGATCGGAAACGCCGCCGGCCGGCATTACCGCAAGCAGGTGCATGGAGCGGTCGTAAAGCGCAAGGCTGTCGCCGGAGATCAGGCCGATATATCGGTCGGTGACAAATGCGCCGCGAAACGCATCGCCGAGTGGATAATCTATTTCGCGCCGGCGTTCGCCTTCGGCAAGCGGGAGGATGGTGGGGGATGGATATGTTCGGAAGAGCGCGGCGGGGGCCAGCTCCTGATTATTTCTGTAGGGAATAATCGCAACGGGATGGCCGCCAAGATCGAATTGATCGGGGGAGAGGAGCGTATCGGGATTAAAGAGAAATCCTCGCGGCTTCAGTCCATCCGCCGTTACCATGAGCGCATCGCCGCGGCTTGTCGGGATCAGCCGCATCAGAAATGTTCCCGATCCGGCGATCTCCTGCGCCATTGCAACCATGCCGGTCGCGGGTCGCATCATTTCGATCGATATTCTTTCGCCGGAAATTCTTCGGGCTGAAATCAGGCGGAGCGAATCGCCGTGATAAAGCATCGCGTCCAGAAACGCGCCGCTTCTGATATATTTTTCGCTTCCATCCAGCCCGATCACCGCCAGCCCGGAATCGCCCACCATCACCGCTTCCGGTTTTCCATCGCGATCGATATCCTCCAGGCCGATTATTTTTTGCAGCGGCGGAACAGTTCCATCCCAGAGGACGGCGAGCACCGGAATTGAATCCAGCGCCACGCTGAAAAGTCGCGCGCGTCCGGCGGTTGCGGCAAGGAGAATCGCGCGCGATGGTGTTCCGGCGGTCAGATGGAGATCGTACGGAATCAGCCCTTCATACTGCGCGACTGATTGTCCGATTGCCTTGAGCGTATCATTATAGCGCGTCAGCGTGGTGATATCACCGTCGTATCGAATGCCGAGAAAGCCGTGGGGTATTCTGAAAATCCGGTCCTCGACGTAGCGGTCCAGTTCCCGCCGCGCGGGCTGTGCCTGAAGAAGAGCCGCGGAGAGGAAAAGAAAAAGCAGCGATCCCGGGAGCGCCCGGCGCAACCGCCGCGATATTTCCGCTGAAAATCTCACGCCTGTACCGGATGATGTGTGCCGTGTCCCGCGGGATTTATTCCGATTCGTTCACCGTTGCAACGGCATACGCCGCAATTCCCTCCCCCGCGCCGATCGGTCCCAGCCCTTCGTTCGTAGTTGCTTTTACCGAAACTCGTTCGGGGGAAATGCCGAGCGTTCGCGCAATTTCCTCGCGCATCGCATCCCGATACGCCGCGATTTTCGGTCGCTCAAGAATCAGCATGCAATCGAGATTATGCGGCGTATATCCTTTTTCCGCGAGCAGTTCCACAACGCGACGGAGCAGCTCAACCGAGCTGATTCCCCTGTAGGCCTGATCGGTATCGGGAAAATGTTTGCCGATATCACCAATTGCGGCGGCGCCGAGGAGCGCATCGCACACGGCATGGAGGAGGACATCGCCATCGGAATGGGCAACGGGGCCTGACGTGGCATCGGGGATATCGATGCCGCCAAGGCGCATCGGCCGACCGGATTCCAGCCGGTGAATATCGTAGCCAAATCCAACGAGCATCTGAGGATTCCAGAACCTGATGACAGATCGCGCCGAATATTTTTTCGATGTAAAAAAATCGTCCCGGAATATTCATCCCGGAAAACTATTCGAAACGCGATGCGAAAATTATCTGCGCGAGCGGATGAACCAGAGTTCGCCGATGGAGAATTCTATTCCAAGCCGGCCGTACAGCTCGGACGTCAGATTATTCTCCGTGGTCCCGCGCTTGCCGATTTCCAGGCCGATATCGAACGCCGTGCTGGAATTGACATTGCTCGCGGTTCCTATCGGATAGCGGAAGCCGAGCGTGCCCCCCATCTGATTGATGCCGGTGCCGTTTCCGACTTTATAATATGTGTTCTCGAAAAATGCGCCCAGCCGGAATGTCCAGCGTTCCAGTCCGCTTGCATTGAGCGAACGGCTTGGAAGATAATCGTAGCCGACAGCGACGCGACTTGCGGGACGTGCCGTGGAAAATTGTTCGGTTCCCCAGCTCTGCACGCTCCCCTGCGCGGAGATCATGGAGCGGCCGAGGAGATAGGATGCCCCCACGGTTACGCGCGCCGGAAGTTTGAACGTGGAACTGGATCGCGACGTGGTATCCACAACAATGCTGTCGGCATCGGTGTAGGTGGAGCTGACCGTGTAATCGTGGGTCAGGTTGCTTCCGCCATCGAACGCCGCGCCGATTCTGAGATTTTCGATCGGGTCGATATGGATGCCCCCCTGAAACCCCCATCCCACGTAGAGGTTGTTCTGCCGGTAGAGCGCCGGGTTCAGATGCGCGATTGGAAAGGTGACATCGCTTTCATTCTCGATCGATCCGAAATAAAAGTTCGCCGCCGCGCCAATCGAAAGCCAGCTTACCGGCGTGTACGATGTTCCCACGGTCGCGTTGGAGATCCCGCCATGCCCGGTATAATCGATCACCGCGCCGACCGATGAATCACCGGATGCGACTGAGCGATTCAGTCGCGTGCGATAATTGACGGTGGAATATGGGCGGATGGCGAAGACCAGCGTGCCGCCGTGATCAGGGCTGTAGGGGAGCGCCACCGCGAATTCCTGAAGCTTGCTGCTGTTCTGATAGAGCTTGCTCGATGCATTGCTCACCTGAAACTGATCGAACGAGAGCGCGGCCTGAAGCGTTACCAGCCGGAGATCGCTCCAGCCGGCCGGGTTCAGCGAGTTGACCAGCGACGTGCTCGGCACCCCCGTCTCCACCCCGGCGCGTCCCAGCGACGATGCCGTGGATCCGGTCCGAAGATCGCCGATGTTGAAGATCGAATAGCTGCTGCCGCCCCCGGTCTGTCCCCGGGCCGCCGGTGCGAGCAGCGCGACAAGGAGCGCCGAAAGGGCGAGGGAGGTGAATTTATTTCTTGGCATCGACCTGAACCGAGTAGATGATCGTTAACGAGGGACGGAGAGCCGGATCGGCGGCATCGGGGCCGAAGAACGCTACGCGGTCCACCGTGGCCGCCTCGTAGTTGGGATGATTGCCGCTTCTGTTGAACGCCAGGATCAGCCCCTGATTTTTCAATCCGCCGGTTCCGCGCCGGTTATGCAGCCACGAGCTGATGGTGGGGGCAAGGTTCGTCATCCTGAAGATATTGGTGAACTTCACCGAATCCTGCGCGATGCGATCAACCGGAATCAGCCCCGAGGTTCCCCCCTTGAGATAGGAGAGGGGAGCGAACGAGGTATCGGTTGCGATATACGTTGCCAGGAAATTCGGCGTTCCGGCCGATCCGAACGAGGAGTTGGCGGTATCCATATGGAGAATCAGTTCCGCCTTGTGAATCGTGGCGACATCGGGAATTGAATCGATATTCAGATTGATCAGCGCGCGTACCGGGATGCCGGCTCCGATGATGAAATTTTTTCCGCCGACCGGAATGTCGTTGCTGGCGATCCATGCCGATGTGCCGGCGCGCAGGATGATCGTGGTATCGGCCACCTTGATATTCAGCGCGGGGCGGAGCGTATCCAGCCCGCCGATGGCGCCGATGAACGATGCCACCATGCCGGTGTTGTCGTGCGCGCGGAGCGCGATCGTTTTCAGCGTTCTCAACGCCCTGAGGCCGGCGACTGAATCGTAGGTGAAATATTCCTGAAGAAATTTCTGCGTGGCGGCCGGATCAAGATTCACGGTGATTGCCGTGGTGTCGTTATACGTGCCGGTGAACGTCCCGAGCGCCGGGGCCGCATCGACGCTCGCGGAGAGCGCATCGCTCCATTTCTCATTGGAGCTGAACACCCGGTCCAGCACGACAACATCGAACGAGATCTTCCGCGACGCGGTATCGCCGTAGCGATAGACGGCGGAGCGAAGCGTGAATGTTGCGCTGATCACCGGCTTTGCCGCCGATCCGGAGATGATGGAGTCGGCAGTGGTAAACGCCAGAAGGCTCTGCGCCACGGTTCCATGCGCGGCCTTGCCGACCAGCACGGTCTGGGCTCCCTCGGCCGTGCTGTTGGATGCGGCGGAGATGCCGGTTGTCACCTCGAAATCCCCCTGCTTCAGCGTGTACGAGCGGAACTCGACATTCTGCGGAAGGTACGTGCTGCCGACCGGGGTGGGATCATCGTTGCATGCCGCAAGGAGAAACCCGGCGAGAAGTGCCGGGAGGAGAAGCAGGAGAAAGGATCGCTGACGTATATATCGCATGTCAAGAGAGAGAGACGGTTGTTTCAGGAGCAGGGGGAGTTCGTGAACTCCCCTTACGTATCACCCATGCCGCATGTATCAGGCGTATCATCTATATCAGGCATATCATCCACGCCGCGCCTATCAGCTCTTCCGGTAAAGATGTTCCACATACTGTTCGGCGAGCGCCTTCCAGGAGTGATCTTCCGCCATGATCGATTTCAGCAGCTCCTCCCATTTCTCCTCATCGCGATAGAGCGCGATGGCGCGCTGAAGTGCGTCGATCATCCCCTGCATTGTGTACTGCGTGAAGACGAAGCCATTGCCGGTTCCCTTCTTCGGATTGTAATCGGCGATTGAATCGGCCAGACCGCCGGTCTTGTGAACCACCGGGACTGTGCCGTAGGCAAGAGCGTAGAGCTGGTTCAGCCCGCACGGCTCAAACTGCGACGGCATCAGGAGGATATCGGCGCCGGCCTGGATCTGATGGGCAAGCTCCTCATCGTACACGGTTGCAAGCCCCACGTTCTTGTGCTTGCGTGCGGCCTTCTCCAGCACGGTCTGATATTTCTTTTCCCCCTCGCCAAGGATCACCAGCTGCACGCCGAGCTTCATCAGCGGCTCGATCGCCTCGCAGATCAGGTCATAGCCCTTCTGTTCCACCATCCGCGCAATCACGCCGATCAGCGGGACATCAAGATCGGCGTCCATGTTGAACTTGTTGGCGAGCGCCGTCTTGTTCTCGAATTTGCCTTCCAGCGATTCCGAGGAATATTTCGTGTCGATCAGCTTGTCGGTTTCCGGATTCCAGATCTCCGTATCGACGCCGTTCATGATTCCCCAGAGCTTGTCCTTGTGCTTCTTGACCACGCTCTCCAGCCCGCAGCCGTGCGCCGCGGTCATGATCTCCTTGGCGTAGGTGGGGGAGACCGTGGAAACGGCGTCCGCGTAGACAATGCCCGCCTTCAGGTAATTGACGTTGCCGCCGAACTCCACGCCGGCGGCGGAGTTCGCGCGCTCCGGAAGCCCGGTCTTCTCGAACGTGGTGGCGGGGAAGATTCCCTGATACGCCATGTTGTGGATCGTGAAGATCACCCGTGTATGGGCGAAGAAATTATCCTTCGCGTACAGCTCCTTCAGGAACGCCGGGATCAGGCCGGTCTGCCAGTCATTGCAATGGATCACATCGGGCCGCCAGCCGAGGCGGAGGCAGGTTTCGAGGACCGATTTCTGAAAGAAGATGAAGCGTTCGTCGTTGTTCGGGAAGTCCTTGCCGGTGTGCGGGTTCGTGTAGATTCCCTTCACCGGCTCCAGGTACTTGTCGTTGGTGACAAGGTAGACCTGAACTTTCGCGCGGGAGTTGACGACCTGGGAGCTTTTCACCGTCGCCATCGTCTCCTCACCGGCAACATCGATGGGGATATCCTTCAACCGCTTGATTTCGTGGATGCGATTGCGACGTTCCGAGATGGTCCCGTACTTCGGAACCACGATGCGCACGTCATGCCCGAGTTCCGTCAGCGCAAGCGGAAGCGCGGCGCTGACATCGGCAAGTCCTCCTGTTTTGACAAATGGTACAACTTCACTGCTAACAAAGAGAATGCTCAGGCTTTTTGCCATATAGGTCTCGGGAGATTAGTCTGGGATTCGCCGCCAAGGGCGCAAATATACGAAAAGGGGATGGTCGTTAACGAATCGCGGCCCCTTCTCCCAAGAACCAATCGATAGAATCAGCGGTAAGTTTCTGTAGCGCGCCGGTCGCCAACCCGGTTGCGCGGATGCCGGTATGACGCGGAAGAAATATTTTTGTATCGCATGCGGAGACATTTGCGGAACAATAAATCTCTCTATCTTGTGCGACGCTACACCCCTACGTTCCAAATTTCTGCGTTCTTCGTGCGTTGAACCGAGCAGTGACATACCGCGATCCGTCAGTTTTATTCACGGTCCCGCTTTCAGGACCGGATCATTTCCCCTCCCCATGGCCGAACGGAACCTGCTTCTAGGACAATCGATTTTTCCGCGCCTGAACTGCGCCCAGTACCGCGCCGTTGCGCCGTATCGCGATACCATCACCCGCATGATCGAATCGAAATCGGTGGGAGGGTTCGTTGTGTTCGATGGCGATGTTGATACGGTGCGGCTTGTGCTGGAGGAGCTTCAGAAGCTGGCCGGCGGCACGCTCCTCTTCGCCGCCGACTGCGAGGATGGTGTAACGATGCGCTTTCCCGGCGGCACGGAGTTTCCCAGCATGATGGCTCTTGGCCGTTCCGGCGATGTTGCCGCCACCTATTCGGTTGCGCGGAGCATTGCCCGGGAGATGCGCGCGCTCGGCATCTACTGGAACTTTGCCCCGGTCGCCGATGTGAACACCAACCCGGACAATCCCATCATCAACATCCGATCGTTCGGCGAGCGAGCCGAACAGGTGGGGGATCACGCGCATGCCTATGTGCGGGGGATGCAGGATGGCGGCATCATCGCCTGCGCCAAACATTTTCCGGGACATGGCGATACCGAACTGGACTCCCACAGGGAACTGCCGGTGATCGCGGGGGACCGCCGCCGGCTGGAGAGCGTGGAGCTTGCCCCGTTCCGCGCCACAATCCGCAACGGCGTGAAGTCGGTGATGGTGGCGCATATCGCCGTGCCGGCAATCGATCCTTCCGGCGATCCCGCGTCGCTCTCCGCACCGGTGGTCTCCGGGCTGCTTCGTGATGAGATGGGGTTCGATGGCGCCATCGTGAC
>JBDSJW010000167.1:0-4210 GCA_039917235.1 Kapaibacterium sp. (SeqCode)
TTCAGCATGGACTTGCCCCACCGGCGCCGTATGAGGGAGTGCTGGAACTTGAGGTGCTGAACAATACGCCCTGCCCGTTCTGCGGAAGCCACAGCACCGTGCTTCAATCGCCGTTCGGCCCCACGCTCTGCCGCTCCATCCACTACTGCAATTCCTGCCGTCAGTCGTTCGAGGGCTTCAAGCCGATCTGATTATCAGATGTTGGGGACGTTTGGTGTGAGGGGACGTTTGGTGTAAGGGGACGTTTGAAACGTCCCCCGCCGCAACAGTCTATCGGAATATCCTGTCCAGATGCGCGTGGAAGCCGACGTAGAACGGGGCGCAGGCGGTCTGGAGCAGGAAGCCCAGCGCGATGGCGATCAGCAGAAGTGGAGGAAGATAGGTTCGCATTGCCGGGTTGACACATCACGGCAAAATCTGTGACCGGCTCGTTGATCGAAGTATTCAACGGAGCGCAATCGCGCGCGCCGCGATAGAATCACATCCCCCGCCCGAACATAATGTGAATTCCGAATTGCAGAAAGATGGTGGAGCCGTCGTAGCGGTACTGGCTGAAGATGAGAGAGGAGCCTCCCATCACTTCGATCTGAACTGTTCGTGAACCCGCGCGGATGAACATCGCCGGTTCAAAAAAGACCGTCCCTCTGGGGGCATCGTTCCCGGTGGAATCGGAGAGATGGATAAACTGAAGCCAGCCGGCGCGCAGGGCAAATCCGCTCTCGGAGAGCGTGTTGACGGTATCAGGGACGCTCCGCGTGGTTCCCCAGTTCCCCTGAACGAAATAGCGCAGATAGGTTCCGCGCGCCACGTATAACTGCGTGTCCGTCTGTAAGTTGGGGGGGCCATAGAGGAACAGTGTGGGCTGTTGCGGATACCAGATCGTTGCCGTGGTGCCGAATCCCATTCCTCCCAGCAGCTCCACCCGCGTTCCATCATCGATTCTTGTATACCATCCGATTGCTCCCTCGCCGTAGGCATGGCGCAGATGGGTTTCTGTGTTCGGCAGACTGGAATCGTGCGTGGCGATCGAGAAGTCTCCGTACAGCCCAAAATGATTATACGGCGACCACGCGGCCTGCGCGTCGAAGCCATGTCTGGCAAGATCCATGGAGGCCGCCGCGTGAACTTCCCCCGCGTTGCTCAAGAGGGGGGCCTGCACTTTCGGCGGGACGTAGATTGGCGCGCAGGCGGTCTGGATGATAAGCCCCACCGCGATCGCGATCAGCAGAAATGGAAGAAGATAGGAGCGCATTACGTGAGTGACACGCCGCGTCAAAGTCTGTGACCCGGCATGCGGGAAATCAATCGTCCTTCGCTCAGATTTCATCCGCAATCGCGGTCTCCCCGGACGGCCATTCAACAATCAACAGCCCCGCCACGATCAGCGCGCCGCCGATCAGACCGATCAGCCCAAGCCATTCCCCCAGCAGCACCGCGCCGACGAGCGCCGCGAAGACCGCCTCCAGTGTGTAGATGGCGGCCGCCCGCGTTGGCGTGGTGTAGCGCTGATAGCGGGTTTGCCAGTATGTGCCAAACACGCCGGAGAGAATGGAGAGGTAGAGCATGCCTCCCCACTGCGCGATTCCAGCCGGCAATGTGGGATGGCCTGAGAAGATAACCTGTACAAGAGCGCAGGTGAACATCGTGAGGATCTGGACGCCGGTCAGCGGGATAACGTCATGCGATCCAAATCGGTCCAGCAGAACGATATAGATGGCGAACGAGCATGCGCCGCCGAGCGTAAGGAGATCGCCGATGCCGAATCCGCCCGCCCGCCACGGTTCAATCATCCCGGAGATAGTTCCTCCCGGCGCCGTCAGCCCCCAGAGCCCGAGAAGCACCAGCCCCAGCCCGATCCTGATCTGAATCCGGGGAAGTTTTCTGGTGAGAATCATCTGAAGCAGCGGCGTCAGCGCAACATAGAGCACGGTGATAAAGCCGGATCTGCTGCTCGACGTGGACTGCAACCCGATTGTCTGAAGGATATAGCCGCCATACAGGAATATCCCCAGGATAAACCCATGCAGCCAGACCTTTCCATGAAGCGATGTGCTGAGCTTTTTAAAAAAAAAGAGGAAGAAGGCAAGCGATGCGATGCCGAATCGAAGCGCCAGAAGTGATGCCGGGTCGATGCTCTGCGTAAGCGATTTCGTGGTGGCGAAGGTGCCTCCCCAGATAAGAGTTACCAGCACCAGCATGGCCTCCGCCTTACGGCCACGGGTTTGATTAAAGCTCACGATCGACATGGAATTCAGTGGGAGAGAAGCGGCCGGTTACGACGATGGAGAACATTCGCCTGTTCTCCATCATATGCGCCGGTTGCGGGATTGTGCGAACCGAACGAATATATCACCTCGGCTGGAACTACATCTTCAGTTGCACGAGAAATTGTCACGTGCAAGCAACCTTGCGGGCGATTGGTGCGCGTGGAAATTAAACGTTGTAAACCATGGGAGCTGCCACCGGCACACCGAAGCCGCTTCAGCCTTCTATAGGATTATTCCGGCAAAAAAATCACATCCGCTTCCGCTTTCCCCCTTTTGATGGAAATTCCTTGAAGACATCGTGCCAGCTAACGGGATTGAAGATTGTCGCGACAGTCTTGCGCGCCGATTTTGTACACGATTCCTCCGCACTTTCGGTAATAATTTCCGGAACGGCGATGGCGAGCGGCTCATTGCTCAGGTTTACCGCATGCGCGTTCTGGGCAATTCCGTAGTAGGAATTGCTCCAGAGAATATCGCCCGTTCGTGCATCCAGCAGCGCGCTGTTTGGGATGAACAGGTAGCCCCGGGAGAAAATGGCGTCCGCTCTCGCTAGGTCATCCAGGATCAGCGGGGAGAGGCGGATGCTCCCCTTGGTATAAGGCTCCAGAGGAGAGATGCCGGTGTAATACGTTATAAAGATCGCGTCGTAATTGTGTGCCCGTGCATTTGCCAGACAGTCGTCCGCGGTTATGGTCTCCGAATGCCCAAGGCCATGTTCCACCTTTACGTTATAGCCACGACTGTCCAGCTCTTCTCTGAGGGCTTCCGCCAGGGCCTGACTGGGAATTGTGTTGCTGGTGTCCGGATAAAATCTGGAATCTCTGGTAACCTCGGCAGAAAATAAATCCGGAGAAAGAATAGACGGCCTGATAAATTCACCATTCGAGAAAACATAAACTCCAATGGTCTGAATAGTGGCGGGCTGAAAATCCTTGTTCAGCGTGCATCGGAAATATCGGCCGTTCTGATCGAAACGCAATCCCTGGATACAACCGTTTATCATCACAACGCAGAGCATCAGCGCTCCAATCAGTGCCATCGGTCTATTATGTGAACGCATCTTCATTTCTTCTCCAGATTAACCGCAACACTGCCGCACAGGCCAATTCCTCCCACAAAACCGACATCCGCCGTATGAACAGTTCCAAATGTGTTGTAGGCAACCTGGTGGGGGGGGAGAAAGTCGATAAAGAAGGAGGCTCCTATATTAAAGGCCGTTGCGGAGATCGGAATCCTGAGACCCAATTCCGTCTCGAAATGAAAATAGCCGCTGTCGCCATCATCTGATTGCGCGATGCCGGCATCGGCATCGAGGGTTGCACTGAACAGCGCGTGGTGACCGTAACCCAACATATACCTGTATCCAATGCCATATATCCGTCTGCTCCGTTCAAATGTGCCCGGATGAGGCGTGCCGCGCTCGTATATCGCCGTATATGGCGCCGTTCCAATGTCGAGATACGGTCCCGAATATACATCACGTCCAAGCGGGCGAAAGGTGAGCGTGAAGACCGTGCCGTAATCCCTGATTCGATATCCAACCTGCCACGCATCATAATATGCTTCCGCATCGACCATGGTCCTTGGGCTGACCAGACCGGAATCCACGGGCGTTCCGTATTTCACCGGATAGCGGAACAGAAGTATGGCGCCATAGTATGTGGGAGTTGTCGGCGTTCTCCATTTCCACGGTTCCACCTCGAACGGGTCAGCCTCCTGTGCCATCGCTCCCCTGATCTGTGCGATTGTCGCAATCAACATGATAATCGCGAGGCGCGACCATCTATCCCGGATTAGCAAATTCATGATATATGACAGAAATGATCTTGGCTTGTGCAAGCACTACAGCCGTTTTCGCTTCTCTCCCTTTGTTGGAAACTCCTTGAAGCTGTCGGGCCAGAGCGGTGGCTCGAAAATTATTTTCGCGGCTTTCGGCGCCGATT
>JBDSJW010000168.1:0-5543 GCA_039917235.1 Kapaibacterium sp. (SeqCode)
ATACACACTGTGCGAGGTCTTGCGGTATTTCTGCATGAAGCAAGTTACTCAGCACGCTTCTCTCAAAGCGTCGAACTAAAGTCTCCGCCTAAAGGCGGGGGATTTTCTCCCATTCCCCGACGCGAGATATTAAATCCCGGCAACCGCGCCGGAACATTCCGGAATTATTTCACCGGAACTCCATCATCGTAAATCATCCCCTTGTTTCCCTTCACCACGGCGGTGCCGGGAATCATCCGCTGCTCCACGTAATTATCATCGCCATGTCCCAGATCGATCAACAGGCCAAGCGATCCGTTGCCGCGGATTCTGTTGAAGTTGCCCCCGCCCTGGCTTAGCGTGGTATCGCTGAGATGAGTGTAGTACTGGTCATCGCCATGAAAATCGAGCAGCCATGCAAATGAAACATTGAGTGCGGAGCCCTGTCCCGCGCCAGCCGCACGGTAGGTGTCATTGCCGTCGGCATCCTCCAGGCATCCGGCCGACCAGTCGTGTGCGTTTCCCTGATCGAGATATGCGTAGGAATCGTACGAATCATCGCCAGCATTATCGAGCAGCGCGCCAAATGAGAGATGAATTCCGCTCCCCTGTGAATACTGCCCGGCGGTGTAGCGGTCGGAGCCGTGCTCATCGTGGAGAATGCCGAGCGCGTACCAGTAACTTCCTCCCTGGCTGAAAAAATCAGATGCGTACATATCATCGCCGTCAAGATCGGAGAGCGCGCCGATTCCGCCGTCGGTGCCGATGCCGGTTGTCCACGGCCGCATGCCGAAACCGAATCCCTGCGACATCGAGATATAGGATTTATGATTGATGCGTGCCAGCGGATCGGCGAATTTCCAGCCCGCGCGATAGGAATCATTTCCGCTTTTTTCGAGAATCGCGCCGAAGCCTTTTGCATAACCGAATGCCTGGGAATACATATCGGCGGTGTAGCTGTCGGAGCCGGACCCTTCGTACAGCAATCCTATGCCGAGAAATGCCGCTCCCTGCGAACACCATTGCGATGTATAGATATCATCTCCCGAAAAATCCGCCAGAATTCCAACGCCGAGCAGACCGGCGCCCTGAGAATATCGCGCGGCGCGATAGATATCATTCCCCTCCAGATCAACCAGAATATCCACGCAACCAATTCCTGATCCCTGTCCCGATATCGCGTTGCGATAAATATCATCGCCGGAAATATCGGCCACGTACCGGAATGTTCCGGTGTGTGTGTGCGGCAGCTCGTAGATATCATTTCCTCCCGGATCGAGAATAAATCGAAAATCCCCGGTGTATCTGTTCGGTCCCGGCCCGCCGATAACGCAACGACCAAGCGGCGTATCCCACACCGCGATAACATCTCCCTCAACGCCATCGGTGTGGATCGCTTTTCCTGGAACAGCGACCGTCTTTGAAAAATTCCGCAGCCACGTTGTATCAGCCAGCGAAGCCAGAATCCGCGCGGCATCGGTGAGCGATGCAAGATCGATATGATCCGCCATCTTAAAGAGCGCGGCCATGTTCATCTCCACGGTCGTCCGCGTCGCCAGCTTTTTCGCCGGGTCCGATGTTGTGTCGATCGCATCCTCCCAGCCGCCATCCGGCGATAACACCTGAAGAAGTTGTCCGGTGATGGTATCAAGATTTTTCCGTTCCGGCCCGTATGCCTTGTCCAGCCGTGACTGCACGCCTCCGAGAAATTCATTGAGCGATGCGATGCTCGTCGGCAATTTCGGAATCGGTGTTACTGGAACCGCAATATCGAGATGATGCGCCGATGCGCTCACCGCGCCGGAGAGTCCCGGCCCCGCATCAACGCCATCCCAGAGATCCTGCACAATCATCCGCGAATATGCTCCCACGCGTGTGGGATAATGTTGTAGATAGGTGACAGCGTTCAGTCGCCAGGGGTTGGGTCGGCCGGCAAATGGGACGGTGCAGAAATCCTGATCGGTGATTGCGCGTATCTGTTTTCTGATCGTGGTGGACCACTCGCCGAGATTATTTTTTTCGATCGCCTTTTGAAGCCACGTATTTGTCCGCACGGGGCCAAGCCGCGCTGGGGATGTAAAGGGCATTGCTATCTGCCGTGCGGCGGTGACAGGGACGCGAAGCTCGCTGACCTTTCCGTTGCGGATCATCATAAAACTCGCGATCTCATTCGGCTTCATATCGCGCGCCACGACGCCGACATATTCCTCGCCGTTGTTGACGGAATCGCCGATCGGTTTTCCGTTCATCGTGAGGAGAATATCGCCGATCAGCATTCCGGCATCATCCGCGGGCCAATGGGGCATCACATGCCAGACGCGAAATCCCTTTGTCGTATATGCGCCGTGGGTCATCGCTTTGATCGTATCGGGAGGAAGCTCGTTCAGATAAACGCCGACGCGTGGTCGCAACGGCTCCGGAGCGCCGGTCCATTCAAACGATGGGAGATCAACAGTTTCCAGGCTGCGGTTGATCAGGCTGTCGGTCAGCGAGGAGCGGAGTTGCGCGCCGGCGGGGATTGCGATCAACAACGGAAAGATGCAGAACGCGAGCGCCGCGACGCGCGATAGCGAAAATTTCATGGCCGGTATCAACGTTGAGAAGTGTTGCACGGAAGAACTGACGCGGGGGAGCGGGAAGTTATCGAAAAGATTTCGGTTTGGGGTTGCGGCGTTGCGGGGACATTTCACGGCGGTGCTTTACAATAGTCGCGGCGAGGAAGTTGCGGAGTTGTACGATGGCGAAATCGAATCGGGGGAGAAGCTGGTGCATTGTTCCACCGCTGGGGTTGCGGCGGGAGTTTATGTTGTGCGTGGAACGGCGGGCGGAATTGTGACGGCGAAGCTGGTGATGATCCTTCGCTGAAAAATATGCCGTGGGAACTGTTTGAGCAGTGCCCACGGTTTTCGTTGCCGGTTATTTCTTCCCAGCGTCCATCAGATCGCCCACCTTCTGGGCGGAGAGTCCGACGGTGTCAGGATGCGCGATTGCGTATTTCGCGATGCCGTTGACCAGAGCCGCGGAATCGGCGGGGGCCATCTTGACATCCCCTTCCTTCGCGAACTGCTCCACGGTCATTCCCTTGTAATTCTTGCCACACCCCGCAACGAGCAATGCCGCAAACGCGATCGTAATTACTTTCTTCATCTGGTTTCTCCAATTGATTGATGAGAATCCGCAACAGAAGCCATGAAGCATCTCGGTTTGCGAGCCGCCGGCCGTTCCGTTGTCGGTTTCAGGATAGGATCCATGCCTTCCGGCATGATTGAGAGAGTGCCCAGCTTTTGGGATTCTCATGGTGGGGCGGTGCGAATATACGATTTGCCGGATAGCCCGGTGCGGAGTTGCGTCGCGAGGGGGCGGATTTCGTATACGCGGATGCACCGGTGATGAGAATCACAATCGCCACGCTCCCCTTGTCCGCTGCGTAACGGTTTGATAAGTTTACGGCCATTCATTCCGTTTCCGCGTGCGACCGGAACTTCTTGCATCTCATTCACTCTGCCGCTTATGCAACAGATTTCTATCCGCCTGCTTGCCGGGTTGCTGCTTACCGCGATGCTCCTTGCAGCCGGAACGCTCCGGGCGCAGGATACAACCTGGTTCACCGATATTACCGCGAAGACGAAACTGGAAGGGGAGAAAGCCGGCCAGATCAGCGCGCTGGATATCAACAACGATGGCTATCCCGATCTGCTGCTCCAGAATCTTTCGTACGATCGCAGCGGCAAAACCCGGTTCCTTCTGAACCTTCAGGACCCATCATCCACCAACCCGAAGGACCGGATCTTCGTGGATGTGACCGACAGCACAAACATGTACACCAACCCGGACCCGACCGTGACGGGTCGCGTGGCGGACGTATGCGCGATGGCGGATGTCAACAACGACGGATATCCCGATCTTGTAACCGGCATCTTCTATTATTATGTCGCCACCTATGTGGATTCCGGCGATGTGGCGGAAGTGCTGCTGAACGATGGGACCGGCCGTTTCCGGCTGGTGAAGAACAACGGCCTGCACGAGCTTGGAAAATTTCCCTGCACCGGATTTTCCTTTCTCGATTATGACATGGATGGAAAGCTCGATATCTATATCACCGTTTTCTCCGCCGATCATCAGAATAATATCTGGATTCCCGGATTTCTTATGAAGGGAAACGGCGATGGAACATTTCAGGATGTCTCCGGGCAAAGCGGGATCGATCAGGTTGATGAGCCGAATTACGGCGCGGGAATTACCGACTGGAATAATGACGGCTGGCCCGATATTCTTACCTGCCCATACTGCCGGACCAACGGCACGCTCTGGCGGAACAACGGCAACGGAACATTTTCCGATGTGAGCGAGGAGATTGGATATACCGGAAAAAATGGAATGACCGGCAATGTCGATCCGGGGATTGGCGCGCGCGAGCTTTGCCAGTGGGAGGCGCTTCCGGCGGATTATGATAACGACGGCGATATGGATATCGCGCAGATGCTTGTTCACGGCGGGCTGGATAAAAACGAGGGACATTCTCCGCTCACAATCAACAGCGGCGCCGAGGGGGGCTACAAGCTGACATGGGATCTTAAGAAATTCGATCGCCCGCTGATCGCGCAGATCAAGACGTGGCGCGACACGCTGAAATCCTCCAAGGGAACCGATTCGATCGTCACCTATAAAACGCCGGGACAGACCGGGCATCTTGGCGATCAGGCCGGATCGTGGCTGGATATGGATAACGACATGCTCCAGGATATCATCATCAGCACCACCGGCTACGATCCCGCCGATGACCGCGCGTACATGGAACATCAAAACCCCGATCACTCCTTTACCGATATCGCCAAGAAGACCGGGCTTTCCACATGGCTCCGGCCGGCGCACAGCAATCGTCCGTTCGATTTTGATCTTGATGGTGATGATGATCTCGCGGTGATCTTTGCTCCGCTGGCGCAGTATGTGCCGCCGGCGGACAGGGCGCGCGCAAATCAGGTGCTGATGGTTCGCAATAATATCGGCAACCTGAATAACCATGTGACGGTGAAATTGAAGGCACCGCGCGGCGCCAACTACAACTGCATCGGCGCGAGGATTTACGTCTATGCCGGCGGCGTCCGCCAGATGCGCGATATCCAGTCGGGCGTGGGTCGCTGGGGAATGATGCAGCCGTTCGATCTGAACTTCGGGCTTGGCAAGAACACAAAGATCGATTCGGTCGTCGTCCGGTGGCCGATAAAGGGATTTCCTCTCTCGACGGTGATCAATCCTCCCATCAACATGGTGCTTGTGATCGACGGTGCCGTAACTGTTGGCGTTGATGGCGCGAAATCCGGGGAGAGAGGATCGCTCGCCCCAGTTTCGCCGAATCCCACATCGGACTGGATGACGGCGCATCTCTCGCCGGAGCTTCGTGGCGAGTGCACGATGGAGATCTACAATTCAATCGGTGAGCGGATCGAACAGGCGCGGATTCCGTGGGCCGAGTATGTGCGGGTTCCGGTGGAATCGCTCCCCGATGGCTACTATATGATGCGCGTGACCTCCGCCGCCGGAAGGATGGTGAACGTTCCATTTAT
>JBDSJW010000169.1:0-2840 GCA_039917235.1 Kapaibacterium sp. (SeqCode)
ATATCCCCCTCAACCAGCCGGAACCTGTCGGACGCAAGGGCCCCCTCCACATTCCGTCGCTTGATGGACGGGGCGTAGAAATCATCGAAGTTATCGAGCCCGATCACCCTCCCGCCACGCGCCAGCAGCCCTTCCACCAGATGGGAGCCGATAAACCCGGCGGCGCCGGTGACCAGATAAGTCAATTCAGCCATATCAAACCCCGCTCCCTTTATTGATGCCCAGTTGAAAAGAGATCGCTGCAACCGATCAGCCGCGACCGGCGCCCCCCGGCCGGAAGAGCCGACCAAACGCCGCGATCCCATCCGCGAATTTTCCGATGCCGATCCTGATCCGAAGCCGCGCCAGCGGCCTGTCGCGACCCAGTTGCGCCAGGCCGGCAAGGATAAACCCAAGCCCCTGATCGAAGCGCCAGAGGAAGATCATCCTGAACGGAAGGGGGACCGGAACCCCCTCCCGCATGGCCACAAGAACAAGGCCGCGAAATTCCCGCCAGCGGATCATCCGCCCGTTGATCTCCTCGGCCAGCCGGTTGCCGGGGGGGAGCTTCGGGTTCCAGATGAAGGGGCGCGCCCCCAGAACGTTGGAGGCATGCTGCCGGTAGGCCAGCAGCGGCCGCCGGAGCGCCACCACCCTGCCGCACGACGCCGCGGCGATTGCGTACCAGTGATCGTGAAAACCGACCTCCTCCGGTATCACCGGAAACCGACGCGCCAGCTCGGCATCGAACATCATGGAGCAGCCCGTGACCACGTTTCTGACAAACAGATGCCGCGGCCGCGCATTCCCCACCCCCCGCTGCTCCACCCGCCAGGCGCTCTCAATCGTGATCCCCCGCTCCTCATCCTCGAACACGTGAAGATCGGAATGCACCAGCGAAAGCGGCCCCGCCGCGCGAAGCTCCTCCACCAGCACCGCCAGCTTTTCCGGGTACCAGACATCATCCTGATCCGAACATGCTATCGCCTCCGCGCCACGCGCCAGCACCTCCTGTATCGCCCGCTCGAAATTCTTCTTGTGCCCCAGCCGCTCACCGTTCTGAAGCCAGATAAACCGCCTGTCCGCCATAAACGGGACGATACGCGGATCGGCCGTGAACTCCTCCAGCGGCGAGTCCGACGTGATGACGCAGACCCAGTTGGTATACGCCTGCTCGCGGATCGTGACAAGCTGCCGGGCCAGGAAGAGGATATCGGGACGATAGACAGCCATCGCCACCCCGACCTTCGCAACGCGGAACTCGCGGAGGCCATTTCTCCCTGGGGACGATCTCATTCGGCATCTTCCTGAACGGCGCGACCGAGGATTGAATCGCGCACGCTCCTGATTTTCCGCCGCTCGCGATCATCGGCGAAGAAGATCAGGTAGACGCCCAGCATCAGCAGCACGGAGACCAGGTTGAACGCGGCCCAGCTCCACCAGCGGAGCGGGAACAGCGTGTAGGCGGCGCGAAGCAGGAAGATCGGGATCACGCTGATAAGCGGCCCCAGAATGCTCCTGCGGAACATCTCCATAAACCCGAATCCCAGCTCCTTCCTGACAAACCATCCAAACGGCACGCCGACGAACAGATAGGTGAGGAGCGCCGCCAGCGCTATGCCGTAGATCCCGAGCGGCGTGTTCACCAGCACCACGCAGAGGATCAGGTTGACGATAGCCCCGGCGATATTGGCGCGGGTGAAATACCGCGTGCGGTCCTGCGAGAGAAGGCACCACTGCGGGATGGCGTCCACCGCGTGATACAGGCTCCCGCTCACCAGCAGGATCATCACCCAGTACGCCCCCGCGAAATCCTTCCCCACCCAGAGCGTGATAAACTCCCGGCCGTAGCAGATCAGCAGCGCGTAGATCGGAAGATAGATCATGATGATATACTTCGTACCGCGGAAGATCAGATCGTACAGCTTCTCCCGGTCCCCCTTCCCCGCCAGCGCCGATGCAGCCGGAAAGATATTCCCCACCACCTGCTCCATCGGCATGCGGGAGTAATCGTGGAGTCGTGTGCCAATCTGGTAGGTGGCGACGTTGATCAGCGGCAGGAACATCGCGATGATAAGCTGATCGGTGCGGCGTATGGCGGACTCGGCGATGTTGGAGATAAACATCACGCCGCTGAACCGGCTGTAGCCGCGCACCTCATCCATCGTCACCTTCCTGAACCGGAACCGCAGCCCCGGCAGCAGCCGCTTTACGCGCCAGATGGAGACCGGCACCACCAGCAGGCCAACGATCATCGCCGCCACGTTCAGCCCCACCACGCCGTACCCCATGTTCAGCAGCATGTAGGAGTAGATGCCGGTTGCCACCACCGTGAAAAACTGGATGACCGATCCCATCACATTATCCTGCAACCCATTCAGAATCCCGTTCAGCGTGCCGAGCGGAAAGTTGTAGAACGCCTGCACCGCGGAGATGGCGAAGAGAATCGCGTAGATATGGACCCGCTCCGGCGGGATATGCGTGAAATACGGCAGCACCAGCCCCACCAGCGAGAGCAACACCCCCGCCACAAGGCCGATAATCGTAAAGAGCGTCAGGAACGCGCTTACGTCCGCCTGCAATCCATCGTGATCGTCGCGGGCGTGCTTGGCCGCCACCAGCTTCACCAGCGTGGGACGGAGGCCGATATCCAGAAGGCCGGAGAACCCGAAGATGCTGGAGATAAAGGTGATCAGCGCAAAATCGAGCGCGCCGATATGATGGAGCAGGTAGGGCGTGTACCACAATCCAAAGGCAAGTTTGAATATGGTAAGCGCCAGATAGGAGATGGAGTTGACACCGATCTTCTTCCACATACGCTACCCCCTCCCCAGAAAATTTCGCACGCTCCGCTTCAGCCC
>JBDSJW010000170.1:0-4169 GCA_039917235.1 Kapaibacterium sp. (SeqCode)
CATGATCGACGACAATGATGCCAGCCAGATGGATGCCGATGGCACGCGCATCTCCACGCAGTCATCATTTATCCAGCCGAACGTTCCATCGGATGTGCTTGTCTACCGGGTTCCGGGAAATAAGGAGGAGCTGACCGCAACGCTTGTCACCAGCAAGGGAAAGGCAGTGAAGCCCGATTTTCTCTACGTGGGCCGGTGGCCGTATCTCCATTCGGTTGTCTGGAATGTAAATCTGGATCAGGGGGGATATACCGATAGCGGCCTGCTGCTGAAGTGGAACGAGACGGACGTTCCCGCCGGCGGGAAGAAATACGTCGCCACGCACTACGGGCTCCCGCGCCCCGGCAGGCTTACACTCCTGACCAATTCAGGCGCATTCCAGCGCGACAGCGCGACGGTATATTTCGATCTGGGCAAGCATGATCTTACCCCGGCGGCGAAGTTGATGCTGGACACGCTCCTGAACGGCAAGACCATCTCCGGCGCATTTATCGAGGTCTCCACCGACGCGGTCGGCAACGAGGCGGCCAACATGGCGCTCTCCAAGCGGCGCGCGCAGAGCGTGTCGGCATATCTGGTGGAGAAAAAAGTTCCCGAGACGGTGATCATCCCGAAATCCTACGGAGAATCGCACGCGGACCAGAGCGAAACGGCCCGGAAGAACGGCAACCAGCAGGATAGGAAGGCGACAATAGTTATTTTCACGCACTGACAATCCATGCTTCCATGGTGATGCCGTCCTTGAACAGTCTGAGCATCTATAGTAATTCAACTGTCTGACATGCCACGGCATCAACATGGCGGAAGAATCCAATACATCCTTCTCTGTCGATATGCGTAAGCTCCTCCGGCTCCTCCCGCTTCTGGCCCTGCTGGCGATTGCGCGGGCAGATGGAGAAATTCCATCGTGCGGCAGTGAGAGGGATCCGCTCCTCCCCGTCGTTGTCGGCAAATTGTGGGGATATGCCGATATGAGCGGGAGTATCGTTATTCAACCGAAATTCCGGCGCGCTCTCCCATTTTCCGCCAATGGACTTGCATGGGTGGTGCTTGACGGCACCTCCTTTATTTCGTTCGATCATTCCAACGTCGTCAACGAACCTGAGGGAATTGCATTCGAGGTGAATTACGGCGGCACCGGGTTTACCTGGAGTTGCATCGATCGGAGTGGAAATATCGTTTTTCACTGCGAATACCCCACCATCAAACCGTTTTTTATCGATGGCCTCTGTCCGGTATTTTCCGGAAGCGAATATTTCGGTGGTGGCTGGGGATATTGCGACTCGACGGGGAAACTGGTAATTCCGGGAAAATTCGCGAAGGCGGGTTATTTCTCCAACGGACGGGCGCTGGTCAGCTTTCAGAAGGAATTCAGCAAATACGGCTATATCGACAGAACGGGAAGGATGATCGTGGAGCCAAAGCTGGAGGATGCCCGACGATTTTCCGAAGGGCTGGCCGCCGTGGAAGTCGATGGGAAATGGGGATTTATCGACACTACGGAAAAATTCGTCATCCAACCGAAATTCCTGGGCGCCGGGGAATTCTCCGAGGGGCTGGCCTGGGCTACCGTCAAGGATAAAGCGGGATATATCGACCGGACCGGAAAATTCATCATCCCGCCGAAATTCGCGAGCGTCGGCAGGTTCTCGGAGGGGCTGGTCCGCACCGATGTGAAGAAGAAATTCGGATTTATCGATAGACGCGGCGTGTTTGCAATTCCCGCGACCTTCGAGCATAAGCAGGTCAGCGGCTTCGATTTCGATTTTCGCATCAACGATTTCTCATGCGGTCGCGCGCCGGTCATGATCGGCGACAAGTACGGCTATATCGATACATCCGGAACGATGGTGATAGCACCGACATTCACGGACGCGTTCAGTTTCCATCAGGGGGCCGCGCTGGTGCGGGATGGAGATGCCTGGGCATATATCGATATCACCGGCCGCGTGATCTGGAGCACGGAAAGCCCATCTCCCCGCTGATCCCCATCCACATCCATCAAGTCAATCATCCCCCGCCGCGCCTTGCCGTATCGGGGCTCCGCCGTGAACATGCGACGGAGGCCAGCTTGCATCCGACCCCCGATTCACCCATATTGCGCGGGCCTTATCCCAATCTGCTATCAGACTGTTGAAGGACGTCATCCGCGGCGTTGGCCTTCATCGTTCGCTCACTGCGGCGTCCGGAAGGACGCCTCATTTGCTCAGATTCGGCCGCCTTGCGGCTGATCGTCCTTGAACAGTCTGAGATCTGTAGTAATTCAACAGCCTGCTAGGGGTGCTCCGGATCTGACCGGGGCTGAGATGATACCCTTTGAACCTGATCCGGTTAGTACCGGCGCAGGGAAGCAACCCGGCGAGAACTCCTCCCTTCCCTGCTTTCCCTTCGTCCGCTGCCAGCCACGAATGGTGCGTTTCGTTTACGCGGCGCGCTAATCCCTGTCCCGTAATATATTCCGATCATATCAATATCCCGATAATCATGAGCACAGAGACAACCAGCATTCCCGATGGCGCCACGTCGCTCGACCAATCGTCGGTGCCGCAGTTCCCGGGCTCCAGAAAGATTTACGTGGAGGGAAGTCGCGATGATATCCGCGTTCCCATGCGCCAGATCACGCTCGGCGAAACGCCCGCCATGTTCGGCAACAGCGAGCCGAACGCGCCGATCACCGTCTATGACACCTCCGGCCCGTATACCGATCCTGATGTGACGATCGACCTGCGAAACGGGCTTCCCGAGGTGCGGACCGCCTGGATCGAGGAACGGAACGACACTGAAATCCTCCCCGATCTCTCCTCCGACTACGGTCGCGCGCGCGCCACCGATCCCGAGCTGGACCACCTCCGGTTTGAGCATATCCGCCGCCCGCGCCGTGCCAGAGCCGGGATGAATGTCTCGCAGATGCACTATGCAAAGCAGGGGATTATCACGCCGGAGATGGAGTATATCGCCATCCGGGAGAACCAGCGCCGTCGCGATATGGAGATGAACGTCCCCGGCACCTATCATCCCGGAGAATCGTTCGGGGCAAGCATCCCGGCGGAGATCACGCCGGAGTTCGTGCGCGATGAAGTGGCGCGCGGACGGGCCATCATCCCGGCAAACATCAACCACCCGGAGCTTGAGCCGATGATTATCGGCCGGAATTTTCTGGTAAAAATCAACTGCAACCTTGGCAACTCCGCCGTCACCTCATCGATCGATGAGGAAGTGGAGAAAATGACCTGGGGAATCCGCTGGGGCGGCGACACGGTGATGGACCTCTCCACCGGCAAAAACATCCACGAGACGCGCGAGTGGATTCTCAGGAATTCCCCCGTTCCCATCGGCACCGTTCCGATCTATCAGGCGCTGGAAAAGGTGAACGGCAAGGCGGAGGATCTTACCTGGGAGATCTTCCGTGATACACTGATCGAGCAGGCGGAGCAGGGGGTGGATTACTTCACCATCCATGCCGGCGTCCTCCTCCGCTACGTTCCCCTCACCGCGAAACGGGTCACCGGCATCGTCTCGCGCGGTGGGTCGATCATGGCGAAGTGGTGCCTGGCGCATCACAAGGAGAACTTCCTCTACACGCACTTCGAGGATATCTGCCAGATCATGAAGGCGTACGATGTCTCCTTCTCCCTCGGCGACGGGCTCCGCCCCGGATCAATCGCCGACGCGAACGACGAGGCGCAGTTCGGCGAGCTGGAGACGCTCGGGGAGCTGACGAAGATCGCCTGGAAGCATGATGTACAGACGATGATCGAGGGGCCGGGGCATGTGCCGATGCATATGATCAAGGTGAACATGGAGAAGCAGCTCGATGTCTGCGGCGAGGCGCCGTTCTACACGCTTGGCCCCCTCACCACCGATATCGCCCCCGGCTACGACCATATCACCAGCGCGATCGGCGCGGCGATGATCGGCTGGTTCGGCACGGCGATGCTCTGTTACGTTACGCCGAAAGAGCATCTGGGGCTGCCGAACAAGGCTGATGTGCGCGAGGGGATTATCGCCTACAAGATCGCCGCTCATGCCGCCGATCTTGCGAAGGGGCATCCCGGCTCGCAGATCAGGGACAACGCGCTTTCGAAGGCCCGCTTCGAGTTCCGCTGGGAGGACCAGTTCAACCTGGGGCTGGACCCGGAGCGCGCGCGGGAATATCACGACGAGACGCT
>JBDSJW010000171.1:0-6264 GCA_039917235.1 Kapaibacterium sp. (SeqCode)
TATCGCCAACCCGGAGGATTATGGAAAAGTCTCGGGATATGGCTTCGCGATGGGCTATCTGGGCTCCTTTGTGATCCTCTTTATCGTCCTCCCAATTCTCAGCAAGCCGGTGATTACGGAGGCCGACACAAAACTCACATTTCTGATCGCCGGGACGTTCTTCGCCATCGCATCGCTGCCGCTCTTTTTCATGGTTAAGGAGAGGGCCACGCATGAGGCCGTGCGGGGAAATCTTTTCACCATCGGATATACGCGGCTGCGGGAGACGCTTTCGCATCTCCGCCGCTACGATTCCATCAAGAAATTCCTTCTGGCGTTCTTTATCTACAACGACAGCATCCTGACGGTGATCCTCTTCGCCGGCCTCTTCGCCAGCGAAACGCTGAAGCTGAAAACGGAGAGCCTGATCTACTTCTTTATGATCGTTCAGGGCTCCGCGCTGGTAGGGTCGCTTGTCTTCGGAGGGCTTACCAACTGGATCGGGGTCCGGCAGTCGATTCTGATCACGTTGGGGATCTGGATCGCGATTGTGCTGGGGGCCGCCTTCTGGGTGACCAACGCGGGACAGTTCTTTATCCTCGGTGGCGTCGCGGGGCTGGCGCTCGGCTCGTCGCAGTCGTGCAGCCGCACCATGATGGCGCTCCTGACGCCCCCCGACAAGCGGACGGAGTTCTTCGGGTTCTACGATGGATTTTTCGGCAAGGCGTCGGCGGTGATAGGGCCGCTGATCTTCGGCGAGGTATCGCAGCGCTTCGGCCAGCGGCCGGCGATGCTGATTCTTGGGGTGATGTTCGTTATCGGCATGATTTTGATGCTTCGTACACCAGATGTCCGCGCGGAGCGGGAGGTGGAGGCTGGCTGAGGGATTTTATCGTCCTCAATTCCGTTCCGCTCGCGCGACATGCCCTCCGGGCAATGTGAAACGATCGTGTACAGAGGCTGACGATGATCTCCCCCGATGATATCTGGAAGGCGCTCTACAGGAGCGATATCCCCCACGAGCAGACCGAGCGGGAGTGCGATTTTATCGCGCGATTTATGCCGATTGAAACGCATCCCCGCATCCTTGATCTGGCCTGCGGCGCCGGCCGGTTCTCGATCGATCTGGCGTCACGTGGCTACAGCGTCACCGGCGCCGATCTTGACCGGATGGCACTCCGCGTGGCAAACGACACGGCGCGGAGCCTTGGCATCGCGGCCACGTTTATCGAGGCCGATCTCCGCTCGCTTGATGTGATCGATGATCGCTACGATGGCGTGCTGCTCTTCTGGCCGAGCTACGGATTTTTCGATGGCGTGGCGCAGGTACGGCTCTTCGCGCAGTTCCGGCGGCTGCTCCGTCCCGGCGGGCGATTGATTCTCGATCTCTACAACCGGCTCCATTACACACGCGGGAGCGCATCCTCCGGTCTGTTCGATTACGATCTGAACCTCCCCACCGCGGCGGTGCGGCGGGAGAGGATTCATCTGCCGTTTATGAGGCACCGGGAGGATCTGGCGCCGCTCGCGGCGCCGCTCACCGGGCTGGTGGATCCGCATCTATTTACGCCGGGGGAGATCGCCGGCATCGCCGCCAATCACGATCTGGCGCTTCTGCTGGCGTGCAGCGAGTGCAGTCCCGATATCCCCGCAACCGCCGAGCATCTCAGGATGCAGCTTGTCTTTGAGCGCGTTCACTGAATGCCCACGGCTACCGTTCCAGCACCCCCATCACAAACCGTATCGCCGCATGCGCCGCCAGTTTCGCGGTGATATTGTCGCGATCGAACCGCGGGTTCAGTTCGACGATATCGAGCGCGACGGTGGATGGTTTCCTTCCCAGCAGCCGCGCCGTTGCCAGCAGTTCGGCGGCGGAGAATCCGTCCGGCATCACCGCTGAAACCCCCGGAGCATCGGCGCCGCGAACGCCGTCGATATCGAGCGTTCCGTAGCAGCCCGCCACGCCGGCGGCGGCGATCTCATACGCCCTCTTGAGCGATTCGCTGAAGCCACGCTCCCTGATTCCATCCAGCGTCATCACCGTTCCCCCCATCCCCGCCAGCCACTCCGCGTGCGCCGCCGCATTTGCAAACCCCTGAATCCCGAACTCCACAAAGCTCTCCGGGGCCAGCTTTCCCTCCTCAATCAGCATCCTGAACGATGTCCCTGAATTTCTGAGCGGGTTCGGCGGGCGGACATCGAGATGTGCGTCAAGGTTGATCATTCCGAGCGGACCGTGTGCCGCGCATGCCCCGCTCGCCGCGGCGTAGGTGGTGTCGTGCCCGCCGCCGAGAACCAGCGGGATCAGCCCGGCCCCGCAGACCATTGCCACCACATCCGCCAGCCGTTCGTGAATCTCCTCCAGCTCCCCATCGACACGGATATTTCCCAGATCGTGGAGAACGCCATCGGGAATGGAGCGGCCGTTGCCGATATCGAACGGGGTCAGACGGTAGAGCATTTCACGGATGGCATTGGGGGCATCGGCCGCGCCGGGGCGTCCGCCGTTCCGCCGCACGCCGATATCCTGCGGCATTCCTATCAGCACCACCCGCGCGCTCTCCGGGATCATGTCCGGGTCGCGCGAGGTGATATCTCCCATCCGGGGATCGGCTGGATCATTCTTCGTGAAAAAAAGGGCCGGCTTCGGCGGAGCCATCAGTGGGGCAAGTGAGGAGATGTCCATGTGTTGCTTCAGGTTCATATACGCGAGGCGATGCCCCGCGCACAACGGGTTGCGCCCCGATAGGGCTTGAGAGAAATCAGATGGCGTTGTTCGGCAGTCCGATATGCGTTCTGATAAATGCCGTCGGATAATGCACGGGCCGGCTCGCGATGGAAATCACGATGGAACTGCGACCGGGATATCAAGGCGCAAGATATCTCCCGGAAGCCTTTGGAGCCACATGAGTGGCGGCAGGAAGGAGGGCGGCGGCGGCTTGAGATGTGTGCTGTTCCCGCATGTGCTTCGCGGGCCGTTGGCTTATGGGGATGGTGATCGGGTGCGTCTCAGGAAGATAGCAGCATCACCCGGTGGCATATCTTAAATCAAAAGTATATTTTAAAATACTATCATTCGGTTGATGTTCATTCGCGATATCAATCATCCGTTGGTGCGGTCGCGTGCCATTTTCGGTTGCTGATCCCCCTGAATTCGACCCCAAATGGCCAATTGGTAAGCGATGCCATACAATTTTGCTGAAAATTTCATCGTGTGGTTCAGCTCGCGTGCATTTTTCCGCACAGAAATCATCTTACAGACAGTGGCGATAACAATCCGTGCGCCGGACGGCGGCTTCCCCGGACATTCGGCGCGGAAAATATTCCATCAATAGTATTTCGAGTGATGATCATAAGGAGAGCATTGCATGAAGCGCTGCAAGTCTTTGGTTGCCATGGTAGTCATTGCATTCACCACCTTCCACTCCACCATGTATGCGGGGATTCAACAAGTGGTAAGAAGTGGACAGTGTGAGCAAACGACCGGAAACTGGATAACGGTTGTAAATATCGATAGTGATACGGGCCGGATTATCGGAATGTGGGGAACGAACTGCAAAGGGGAATCGTGGGTAGGTCATTGTAGCATCATGGAAGTGCCGGGCAATCCCGGCGTGACAAGCAGTTTTATCGATTACGGGACGAACTATTGGGTTCGGTACAATGTCAACCAATATGGCGTTGTCACATCCGCGTGGGGGTATGATGCAGGTAGCCAATACTGGCAATTTGACTTGCCGATACTTCAGTAAAGGCAGGCGATCAGGGAGAGGGACAAATCAGACAAGGAACTGCTCACACAGGGAACAATCATGAAGAATCTGCCTGGGGTCACTATCGTTGCAATCATCCTGTCATTGGGATGGACGCAAATTGCGCTCTGCGATATGTCGCAATGGTACTACCACGTGACGTGCAACAATGGCTATCAGGGAGCCTTTGAAATCTCAGTGGTGGATAATGATACGGGCTGTGTGGCAACGGCATACGGTGTTGATTGCCACGGGAAATACTATCAATGGAAAATAGTGCGGCGCTCTATCCCAGGGGATCTGTCCGCCCCTTACGATCGCTACATTGACGGAATTACGACAGGGGGAGCGGCATGGTGGGCAAAGATCAGCATCTCCGACACCGGAGTTGCAACGGTCTGGGGAGTAGATGCGGGCGGATACTACGAGGGTGTTCTCGCGGATCAGTAGGACAACAGGAAGGCCGCGAACGTGGGAAGGTACTGGATTGGCGGAGTTGACGGAAATGGAAATTACTGGGTTGTGAATCCGAACCAGGCAAACTGATCATCAACAATCATCCAGCTATACCGGGCCATCATGCGAAGCAGAAGGTAGTGCCTCAGTCTGAAATATGGGGTTGTTTTAATTATATAGGGGTTAACTCTGTATTATGAAGAAAAAGCCACAGAAAAATGACGCAAACCAGAATTAAGGGCTGCGATTGAAGCCTTTTTATTTTATTTTGTAGAAAAATAAGGCAGAGTAAGCAACCAGTAGTTTCATAGTTCATATGAACGTACAAGAACAAATCAACAAGTATATTACTAGCCAACCTGAACCAAAACGTAGTGACATGCAAGAGTTGCACCTGCTCACACTTCAAGTGTTGCCAGAATGCAAATTATGGTTCGACGATGGCAAAAACAGCGAAAATAAAACTATTAGTAACCCTACTATAGGATATGGATTTCACACAATAAAATATGCCAATGGAAAAACTAGAGATTTTTTTCAAATTGGGATGAGCGCAAACAAAACCGGAATCTCTGTCTATATCCTTGGTATCAAGGATAAGACATACTTAGCCCGAACATATGAAAAAAAACTAGGCAAGGCGAGCGTGAGCGGGTATTGCATTAGGTTCAAAACTCTAAAAGATATAAATCTTGATATACTTGAAGCGGCAATACGATATGGGTTTGAGACTCAGAATGAAAAAGCTGAGCTGATGAAATAAATAATTTCAAACTGAGACGCTACCCCTTACCTGGATGCAGACGGCCTTTTCCGCAATTGAGCCCCGCTACAGCGCTCTTCATTGCCGCAACAGTTATGGCGGCGCATTCGTGGTAATGCTGATTGACACTGATACCGGATGCGGCTCGCTGGCTTACGGCGTCGATTGCTCCGGCACGTTCTATCGTTATTCCGTTATCCGCGCCGGGCATCCGGTGGATTCCGGGGAGCCGTACGATATCGATCAGCGGGGGAGCACAATATCCGATGCCCCATATATGGTCAGAGTCCGCATCGTGGATGGGATGGTTTCGAGGATCTGGGGATATGATGCCGCGGGATATTATGAAGGGGTGCTGAACTGACCGGGATATTCCTCCCGGAATATTTTCCTCCGTTGCCCCATAAAAAAAGGGCGATCAATCGATCGCCCCGAAAAGATCATCGCACATCATTATTCCCATCCTTTCCTACGGCTGGTTTTTCAGCAGAAAAACCTCCTTGCTGGCGGCCGACGCGGATGTGAAAACGCCAAGCCCCCCCTCCACGTTGCTGAGGAGCGGGTTGTACTGGCCGTTCCCTCCCCAGTTGGTCATCTTGAACCACCGCACCATGCTCTGATCCGGCGCGTAGATTGTCACCACCTGCTTTCCGTACCATTTAAACGCGGCCCATACCGTTGGCGATTCCGTGCTTGCGAGAAATCCCCAGCGGACGACTTCAGCATACTGCGGATCATTATCCTCGAACTTCCTCACCATCCGCCGGTTTTTCTCGGCGGTGGGCGGGTTGAGATATTTACCATATTCGGCGGTGTCCAGGGAGCGGACGGAGATCAGATATTCGCTGAGGTTCGGGACAGGATTCCACTTCAGCTTCAGGGAATCGGGGGAGAGAAGGGAGAGGGTATCGATGGGATACTGAAGCGTATCGAACGGCGCCTTTACCCAGTTGATCCGCCCCGGCGTTGTGGTCCGTGCCGTCAGGAACGATCCATCCTTCGCGCGCACCTCGATCTTATACTGCGTGTCCGGCTGGATGCGGAATGTGGTGTCGGGATAGTAATATTCGCCGATCGGGTCCCCCTCGGTCCTCCGGTATTGCAGCGGCAATGTCCGGTCGCCGGTGATAATCCTGACATCGGCATCGGGGACCGCGCCATTCGCCACCTTGAACGTATCGGTCACTGACTGCGAGCGGGTGATTTTCACCGCCACAAGCGGGCTGTCCACAATCAGATACGCCTGCACCACATACTGCGGGATATAATCGGTCGGCGGGGCATCGCCGCAGGCCGCGATCAGGAGGGCCAGAG
>JBDSJW010000172.1:0-6677 GCA_039917235.1 Kapaibacterium sp. (SeqCode)
GATGCGGTTGGTGGTGTACTGCACCGGAACCACATCGGCGGCCAGATAGGTCTCGCCGCCGTTCGGGGAGATCACCCTGACGCCGCCGCCGTTGAAGTCGCCCTCATCGGCACCCATGTCCGGTGATACAAGATCGCGGGTCTGCTGGTCGATATCCTTCGTGTAGCCGAGCGCCTGCCCGGTCCCCTCACCGCCGAAGATCTGTACCGGATCGATATGAAGATCGCCGGTGACCGGGTTGATAAACGGCGGGCGCGTCGTGATGCTGTTGGCGTCGTAGTTGTAGCCGGCCGTCTGCCACGATGCAAGCGTGGTGTAGGTGGTGCCGAAGTTGTAGCCGAGGGCCGTTCCGGCGCCGTTGAAGTAGAGGTCGTTATAGTTCTCCGTATACGTGCCGGCGGAGCTGCCGCGATAGATCAGGTAGCTGGCCGTGGTGCTCGGATAGGTCCGGTCGTTGGAGAGAACGTTGTTGCGGATCGTCATGTTGGCCGACGATGCGGTGCGGATATTGGTTCCAAGATAGGCACCGAGCGTCGTGTTGCCGGTGCCGCGGATGGCGATCGAGTTATGATCGGAGACCACCGTGACCGGCGCTGCCGGGGCAACGTAGATGCCGTAGAGACCACCCGCGTCCGCCGTCAGGGTGATCATGTTGTTGTGCGTCGTCAGCGGGAACGCGGCTCCATAGCTGCTGACATAGATGCCGATCTGCGTCGTGGTCGGCGTTGGCGTTGCCAGATTCCAGATCTTGTTGTACGCGATCGTATCATTCGCGGTGGCAACCGAGTTTGTGATGAAGATCGCGTAGCACGCGCCGTAGGAGGTCAGCGCGCTTGTGTTCATCTGGCGGAGACGGTTGCGAAGGACCTTCACCTGGTCGTTGTACGTGTTCCAGTAGATGCCGTAACCGCCGCCGTTGGTGTTCGATCCCCAGTTGACGATATCGTTGTTATCGATCACGTTCGCCACGTTCGTATAGGTCGATGTGCCGGCCATATAGATGTCCGTGAACGAGCGGAAGACGCCGTTCGTATCGCCGATCATATTGCCGGTGACGGTGTTGAACGAGTTGCCGAGCGACGCGTTGGTGTTATCGAACTTCACGATCCCCTGCGTGGAGAGCGAGCTGCCGATGATGTAGAGGTTCTTGATCGTGTTGTTCTGCGCGCCGTTGGCGAAGCGCACCGTGGAGCCGACGCCGCTGTTCTGGATCTTCCAGTCGCGCGTGATGCCGCCAGCCGTGTTGGAGCCGTCGAACGTGTAGAACGTCCCGCGGTCGAACTCGATAAGGCCGGTCGGCATATACGAGTTCATCGTGACCTGGGCGCCCACATCGGCCTTGAAGGTGACGGTGTTGGTGGCGCTCATGCCGGTGACCAGGTTGAACCGGAGCGGGAACGCCTCGGTGGTGGAATCATACGCTCCCGATGCCACGTTGAACGTGGTTGCGCCGATAACGCCCAGGAGGTTCAGATCGCTGATCGCGGCGGTGAAGGACGTGTAGTTCCTGACGCCGGTTCCGGTCTTGTTGATCGTGTAGATGCCGCTGAACCCATCGCGCACATAGAGCGTCGCGGTGATGGTGTTATTGGTGGCATCGCCATCGCCGGTGACGGTGGCGGAGAGCTCCATCGTATAGATGCCGGCCGCGAGCGATGTGCTGCCGGCGGTATTGCCGGTGGAGTTGAACGGGATGCGTACCGGCGTGAAGGCATTGACCGAATAGTTCTGAACATCGTTATAGACAACGCCGCCAACCGAGTTCAGGATGCGGTAGCGCGCCTGAATGGTCTGCGTAGTGCTGCCGTTGTTCTCCACAAACGCGACCGGCGCGAAGAGGGTGTTCGATTTTACCGTTCCGCCGGCCAGCGGCGTCAGGAAGTGATCGGCCGATCCGTCGATGGCGATCGCCGGAAGGAATGCCCCTTCGTCCGCGCCGATGTCCGGCGTGGTCACGTTGCGGGCCTGGCCGTCGTAGTCGGTCGTGAAGCCGGCCAGCGGCGTGCCGCGACTCTCAACAGCGGTCCTCGTGCTCGTGGAGATATGGAGATCGCCGTTGATCGGATCGATATACTTCGGGTTGGTGCCGACGCTGTTGGCATCCTGGCCGGAGGTCTGATAGGATGCCAGCGTCAGGTAGAGCGAGAAGTTGTAGTACGCCGTGTAGTAGTTGTTGTCGCTGTTGATGTCTATCACGTTGTTGTTGGAGTTCCAACCGCCCGCCGGGCTTGAGTAGACATAGAGGCCGTAGCTGGTGCTGCTTCCGCCGCTCCGCGTTGAATAGTAGGCGTTGTTCCTGTGGTTGATGACGGAGAACGTCGTTCCGCTGGAGGAGTAGGAGTAGCGATACAACATCTGTATCTGCGCGAAGTTGGTCGCCACGCCCGATGCATACAGGCTGTTGTAATAGATGTTGACCGTATAGGCGGTGGAAGTAACGGCGCTGAAGTTGTGATTCAGGTAGATGCCGTAGTAGTAGACATAGCCGTTCTCCGCCATCGAGATCATGTTGTTGCTGATCTGAAGGGTGCCGGTCGCCAGGTCGTTCATGTTGGCGTAGATCGGGTAGATCGTCATCGATCCGGTCGCGCCGGCGGTCGATACCGCCTGAAGGCGATAGATCCGGTTGCTGTCGATCGAGACGTTTGCCGGGACCGAGCTGGAGGTTTCATTCACATAGATTCCGTACACCGAGGTCGTCGGCGACGGGAGGGTCATGTGGATATCGTTCTTCTGGATCTTCGGCGTGCTGTTGTACAGATCGATGTAAACGCCGTAGAACCTGTGGTTGATGATATCGCAGTTGGCAACCACGTTCCCGGTGTTCAGGATGGTGCTGGACTGTCCGTACATGCCAACGCCGGCCCACGAGCGGTTCAGCCCCGTCGGGTCGCCGATCTGGCAGTTCTGGATCAGGTTGTTATCGCTTCCCGAAGCCTGGTTGCTCTGCCCGATGGTGACAACGCCAAGGCCGTAGGTGGTGTTGCCGGAGGAGGAGGCAGCCTGGAGCTTGCAGTTCTTGATGACGTTGTTGTCGGCGTCGTTCTTCAGGAAGATCGCCGGCGCGTAGTTGATCTCCGTCTGGATGATCGTCATATCGCGCGAGGTGCCGTTGGTGCTGTTGGAGCCATCGATCACGAAATATTTGCCCCTGTCGAACACAAATGTGGCGCCGCCGTTGGTGACGCCGGTATTGCCGGTGATCATCACAGTGGAGGAAGCATCAGGCTTGAAGGTGACGGTGTTGGTGGCGCTCATGCCCGTGAAGTTGTTGAGCACCCAGCCTCCGGTCGGCGGCACATAGGTGCCGGTGCGGATCCGGAATGTGACCGGCCCCGTAACGCCGGGTGCCAGTGCCGCGACAGCCGCGTCGATGCTGGCATAGTTGGGCGCTGAACCACCGATGGTATAGGTGCCGTTCAACTGCGCCGCCGCCGGAATGGCGCATGCCGCCATCAGCAGAAGCGTGGCGATTCCCGCCAGGAATGTTCGTGATCTCCGAATCATCCGCGTTCGGAGTAGAGAGTTGGCTCGTTGCATAACGTGTGCCCCTGGGTAGATATGAGAAAGGTTAAAGGAATCGTTGTTCATCGCCCTGAAGAAAGGGCGTGGGACGGTAGGGAGCTGACGTAATCAGCCATCACTGGAGGACCGTATCAATGTGATCATACACTCCCTGACTGGATTGACTGTAACTGAAATGCGGCTGATGCGTTGTAGCATCTACCGATAGTATGCGACAGGTGTACGGACAGGAGGAGGATCTCCATCCGCGAGCTCCCATGCGCCACGCGGGGATGGCGGCGAATAGGAATCAGGATGCACGTTCTGCTTCACGATCGGTTATCCGCGATGATTATCGACAGATATCCGATTGGAAACAGGGCGATGTTCCAGGTTCGGGAGTGCGCTGGGGATGTGGCGCTACCCGGCTGTCCGTGCCGGGTGATGCTGCGGTTTGAATAGATAGATTATAGAAATGTATCTATTTGAATCTCAATATTAATCTTTCCGCTTCAGGTATACAAGATGTTTATGAGACGAAAATGATCCTGATGGCGAAAAAGCAGGAATCTTTCCCAAATCGGAGAGTTCACGGGGTGCCAATGCGAAGCCCCCGCGCCTGATCGGGGGGCGGGGGCTTCGTTGTTATGCTGAAATGATAACCTAACACTGTTGAATTCCTACAGATGCCCAGACTGTTCAAGGACGATCAGATGCACGGCGGCCGAATCTGAGCGAATGAGGCGTCCTCCCGGACGCCGCAGTGAGCGAATGGTGAAGGCCAACGCCGCAGATGACGTTGTTCAACAGTCTGCTAACGGATCAGCGTGATCATCCCATGCGCCGCCTCGGCTCCCTGGCGTATCCGGTAGAGATAGATGCCGGCGGCAAGGCCCTCCAGCGCGATCCCATGCCGTTGTTCCCCGGCGTCCAGCGTTCCCAGTTCCGTCCGTCCCACCATCTCGCCGCTCTCACGGTACAACTCAACGCGGACATCGCCTGATCTCTCCTGGCGCCAGCGGATCTCCGTCCGACCGGTCGCGGGATTCGGATACGCGCCCAGCAGATGAAGCCCCGCCGCCGCGCCGGTCCTTGCCTCGATGCCGCTGACGCTGAGCGGCGCGAGGATGGTGAACGATTGATCGGAGATATCGTTCTCACCGCCGTTGGCGCTGTTCCTCACCCGTATCTTCGCCGATCCCGTGGTCTGCACGGTCGGAACCACCCACTCGAACTCGTTGAGCTGGTTTGGTCTCGATGGCGCGTTGCGTGCCACCATCGCCCAGCTTGGGCCGCCGCCATCCACGGCAAAATCGATATCGACCGATGTGATGGAGGCGGGCGCGGTCCAGGTCACTTTGTACTTCTGATCGGTCCTCCAGATCTCCCCGCCGTTCGGCGATACCACCGTGATCGGCGGGCCAAGGTTTCTGTAGATCTCGAAGACCGCGTCCGATGTATCCCCCATCGCCACGTTGATGACCCGGATCAGGGCGGTTCTGGTGGTATCATCGGGGATGATCCAGTTGAAGAGGGCGTGGTTTCCATCCCCCGTGTTGGGGATTGTCGCGATCGCTTTCCACGTCCGCCCGCTGTCGTTCGAATATTCGATCTTCACCAGCCCGCTTACGTCCGTCGTTATCCAGCGTATCGTGTCGATGGTGCCGATCAGCAGCCGCTCGCCGCCGTTGGGATAGATGACGCGGAGCGATGGCGCCAGCTTCCTGGTAACCGTGAAATCTGCGTCCGATGCGTCCGAAAGCGCCGGCGTGGATTCCACTTTCACGCGGTAGCGATTTCCCGGCGCGCTGGTGATCCTCCAGCCGGCAACGCCGAAGCCGACCGGGACGCCGCCGCGGATCAACTGCCATGTGCCGCCGGAATTGGTGGAGTAGGAGATGGAAACCGGGCCGGCAACGCCGGAGGATGACCAGAGAACGTTGACGCTGTCGCCGACGTCGTACTTCTCGCCGCCGTTCGGGCGTATCACCCTGAGCACCGGGGCCTTCGGATCGACGATCTCAAACAGCCCGCTCTCGCCGATCACCGATCCGTTCACCTCCTGAACCCTGATCTTCCCCTCGCTGACAAGGACATTGGGAACCGTCCAGACGTAATACCATTCCTTCGCGCGGATGTTGGTGGCGATCGGTTGCCATGTGGCGCCGCCGTTCGCGCTGAAAAGAACGTCCACCGCCGCGATGCGCGGAGCATCCCAGCGGATGATCATCGTCGATCCGCGAAGCAGTTTTTCACCGCCGGTGGGATCGTAGACCATGATCGATTTCGGTTCGAGGATCTCAAATGTCCTGTCCGATTGATCGGAAACCCTCGGATGCGCCATGTCGGTGATCCGCACCAGCGCCAGCTTCGTGGGGATCTCCATCGGGACAAACGTGTAGCTCCCGGACGCGGCCGGCACGCCCGATCCCACCACCTTCCAGGTTGTTCCCAGATCGGACGAGTATTCGATGGTGAGCGATGTGATATTCTGGGCGCTCCACCGGACCGTCACCGGCGCCGCGACCTCGTATCCCTCACCGCCGTTCGGTGAAATCACCTGAAGCGATGGGCGGAGGATGGAGAAGAGGGCGTCGGAGCGATCGGAGATGATGGGGTTCGCGGAGTTCGATACGCGGACCAGCGTAGTTGCGCCGGGGGTGTTGGGGACCATCCATGCGTAGGAGCCGGATGCCGCCGATACGGGCGCCCCGCCGGGGACGATATCCAGCCATGTGGCGCCGCCGTTGGTGGAATACTCAAGCCGCACGAAATCTATTCCCGGCGATGTCCAGGTGATGGCGTACGGATCGCCGACAAACAACTGCTCCCCGCCGTTCGGGGTGTTGACCTGGATGCTCCCCTGGGCGACGGCCGGTGCCGCCATCGCCAGCAGCAGCAGCATCCCGGCAATCATGGAGGAGAACCCGCGCGCGGCGTTGCGAAGCGCGAATGTGGCAAAGGGCATATCTATACCTCGGGCGTAACGAATATGTTGGAGATCGGGATCAGGGATCGGAATCGTGAGCAATATGACACTCCTGATACGCCATTGTCGCAGCGGTCGGCACGATTCCGGGCATTGCGGGCACTCGATGATCACGGACACCCAATATTGTGGATTCCGCGCTGGGAAGCAATGTCGAAGTAACGACCCCACGCCCCGAAACAGA
>JBDSJW010000173.1:0-3155 GCA_039917235.1 Kapaibacterium sp. (SeqCode)
CTGTTGTAAGGGCAATTCATGAATTGCCCCTACTGCGTCCACGCTTACCACTACCGATCCGTACTACCAGCTACCGTCCCACCACAAACCGTCGCGCCGCGACCTGATCTCCCACGCGGACCAGACAGATATACGCTCCGGCGGGAAGCCCGCGCAACTCCAGCGGCAGCACTCCGCGTCCCGGCACTCCGCGATGCTCCGCCACCACGGCGACCACGCGCCCCAGCATATCCACCACGCGGGCGCTCACAGGCGCTCCCCCCGGCGGGACGGTGACATCAAGCGCCGCCGTGCCGGAGGCGGGGTTCGGATAGATATCGCTGATTGCGAGCGCGGAGCCGCCGGCTGTCGGAACAGCGGAGATGGCTGTATCGGATGTTGTATGGAACACCTGTTTGACGCCGAACCACGGGGTTTTCTCGACCGAGAGATCGAGCGTGATCCGCCACGAGCCGGAGGTGCCACGCGTGGTCGGGATGGCCCGGCCGGAGGCTCTGCCGAGCGTATCGAGCGGGTAGAGGATCACCGAATCGGCGGCGGTGAAGAAGTTGATCCCCAGCTTTACCGATTCAAGCTGCGTGGGAGCCACGCCCCAGTTCTTTCCAAGGCTGGAATCGCCGAACTGCCAGGCCGCGCCGGTGTTGAGCGCGCGCGTCGATATCGTCAACAGCGAGCGACGGGCGCTGTCCAGATTGAATGAGTCCAGCGAGCTCCAGAAGTAGGTGGCATTTGCGCCGCCATCGATCCAGCTTACGCTCAACTGATCGGTCTTGATCGCGGAGGCCGTGCTGATTGCGCCGGCTGCCCCCTGAATCCGCGGCGTGTTGAGCTGCATAATTCCCTTGATCGCGTCCAGGCGGATCTCCTTGGTATCGCTTTCGATGGCGTCATCGGCGGGGACGGTTACATAGTAATCGCCGGAGGTGTAGTGATGCGATGCGTTGAGGGAGTCCACGCGGATGGCGTCCACCAGGTTGGAGACATTATTGAACTGGCCGTCAATGCTGTAGGAGCCGCGCGAGAAGTAGCTGATGGGGAGGCGACGGAGATCGGCCGTATCGTGATGGATGCGGAGCGTCCGCGTGGCGGGGGCCACCCATCCTCCACGGAACATCGCTGAAACCTGCGGCAGAAGAACCATGAGCGATGGATCCCCCACGATGCTCGAATAATCATCCTTGATCACCCGTCGTCGGTCCGCCAGTTCCGTGGTCCGGTCGGTATAACAGTAGAAATACGCTCCATCCCATCCCTGCAACGCCGCATAGGCTGGGAGGTAGAGCATCGATTCCGACCGATGGGCGTTGGGGAAGATCTGGAGGTACGATTCCGCGATAAACGGCTTGCCGTAGATGGCGCTCTTGGTGAATTCCACCAGCTTGTCCTTGTTCCTGAGGACCGAGTAATTGCGGATCACCCATGTGGAATCGCTCCCCGGCATGCCGGCGCGGGTGGAGGTGAAATCCCACTGTACTCCCCCCTTGGAGGTGAAATCAAACTCCGACTGCGCCCAGGTATCGGCGCTGCCGGTGCCGCTGTTGGTGCCGGCAATCGGCGCCTTTACGCCGAGCGATTGCAGATGCGACCGCATGCCGCGGTAGTAGGCACGGGCCAGCGAATCGTAGAAATCCCCCTGATCCAGCATCCGCTTCAGCGCGATCTTCGACGTCTCCCGGTACTTGGCGCGGTAGACCGAAAAGGCCTCAAACGTCTCGTTCGCGGTCAGCCCGCTTCGGCCGGTTTCCTGGAACGATATGCCGTCAAGGAACACATCCCCCATCGATTTTCCCGCGAAGAAACGGATGTAGGTGGCAAGGCTGTCGGTGATGGTGGAGCGGAAGATCAGCCCGTACGTTCCCCACGCCGTCGTCAGCGCCACGGTGGTATCAAGGCCGAAATTGCTGGTGACGTGGAGCGTGCGCCCGACCGTCGAATCGGTCTTGGCGCGGAAGCGGAACTGGTAAATCCCCCCCTGCCGCACGTTCTCCGCGGTCTGCTCCAGATAGATCCGTCCCTCGTTGCCGTTCACCTTTCTCACCACGATCCGCATGGAGTTGGGGCCATCCCCCGGCGCCACGTCGGAACCCTGCACAATCACCTGGCTGGCCTGCGCCCCTTCCCCCACCTGGAGCGTCCAGCTATCGGCGAAGCTCTCGAACCCCGGGTTCTTCAGGGTGTTCGGGCCGGGGCTGGCGACCCCCTCGAAGTAGGCGTTCCGCAGGTTCGCGGTGGTGCCGTAGCGTCGCTTCAGGAAGTTGGTGAAGAGGGTGTCCAGCAGGCGCGCATGGGAGTAGCTGAGGACGTTGTTGGCCTGCGAGAGCCGGTCATTCACCCAGCGGTCGTAGAAGGAGTTGGCGTCGTTGATCGTCATCAGGGCAATCGTCGGCTCATCGGCATAGCGGTGCGCCGTGTAGGGGTTGACGTGGTTGAGGAGCTTGGAGAGATAGGCCCGCTGCATCCGCTGGTACGGCTCGGAGAAATAGGTGATGTACTGGCCGTTGTTGTAGGTGGAATCCCAGCCGGGGACGCCGTCATCCTTGCGCGGCCCATTGCGCGACTTCAGGACGAAGTGGGCGTGGATGCCGTTCAGCTTAAGCTGATAGATAAGCCAGTCCAGTTTCTTGAGCTGCGCGGGCGCAAGGGAATCGGAGCGGGTGCCGGGGGCCAGCAGCGATGCGGCGTCGTTGTTATGATAGTCGAAGTAATCGAAGCGAACCATGTTCACCCCCAGCTTCCGCAGATGCCCCGCCATGGCGATTGCCGATACGCTGTCCGGGAAGCAGCCGGAGTTGATCACCCCCGCGCCGATAAATCGCGCCGGCGTGCTATCGGCCCAGATGAAATGCCCCCCCGACATCTTCAGAAATCCCTCCCTGTCGATATCGGCCGCCGGGAAGCGGGGAAGCCAGTTGGAGCTTGTGGAATCGTAGCTGGGAGCCACAAACGTAAATGGGTTTACCAGCGGCTGGGAATGGGCAAGGAGCGGGATGATGCCGAGAAGAACGCAAAGGGTAGGAAGTCGCCTCATAGCACCCGGAAATAGCGTGAACGGAACGGAGCCGGCGGGGGAGATGGACCGTGCCGGGACTCCAGATGGAGCGGGATGATAGAACTCTTAACGGAGAAGATAGTTACGACGAAACGTTGACGACGAA
>JBDSJW010000174.1:0-9028 GCA_039917235.1 Kapaibacterium sp. (SeqCode)
CCCCGCGCGAGCTTGGCAATGAAATGTCGCACTTCGGGCTGCGGACCTTTATGATCGGCTCGCAGGCTGTCGAATTCAGCTACCAGTTTCCGCCGGGAATCGCCATGGCGCTCCCGGCGCATCAGGGAGTGGACCTCAACTCCCACTACGTCAATCATCACGATGAGCTGCTTACCGGCGAGGCGTATGTGAACCTCTACACGGTCCCCACGGCGCAGCGGATCGCCCAGTCGCTCTTCTTCGGCCCGCAGGATTTTCAGCTTCCTCCGGGCAAACGCACTATCGTCCGCGATACCGTCATCTCTCCATCCGATGTCGATCTGCTGATGCTCACATCCCACACCCACAGGCGCGGCGAGCATTTTAAAATCTATCTCCATGGCGGCCCCGATAACAACCAGCTTATCTACAGCAACGATGACTGGCAGTCGCCGACCGTCAAATCGTTCGATACCCCGATCCGCCTCCGCGCCGGACAGGGGATCAGGCTGGAGGTGACCTACTACAACGAGTCGGCGAACACGCTCAGGTTCGGCTATACGAGCGAGGATGAGATGTGTATCGCGATAGGCTATATCGTCCCGGCATAACCACGCTGCGACGCTTTGGTCAACAAGCCACGGCCGGCCCGGAGCAAAGGAAACAGCTCCAGGGTCGGCCGTCACGGTTCAGGCATGCCATTACGGCAATATCAGATGCAGATCGCCGAACTCGTGCCAGAGATACCCGGCGCGCAACGCCTCGCGATAGGTGGCGCGCAGATGTCGCTCTCCCGCCAGCGATTCAAGCATCGCCAGATGGGTGGCGCGCGGCTCGTGCAGCCCCGTCAGCAGACCGTTCACCACGCGCGGCGGATGGCGGCGCGTAACCACCAGCTCGGTCCATCCCTCCATCGCGCGGACAATCCCCGCGTCATCAACCGCCGTCTCAATCGCCCGCACCGCTGTCGTCCCCACGGCTATAATCCGTCGCCGGTCGCGCTTTGCGATGTTGACCATCTCCGCCGTGATCGCGGGGACGCGGAAGAACTCCGCGTACGGCGGCTCGTGCTCCTCCAGGCTCGCCACGCCGGTATGGAGGAGGAGAGGGGCAATCTGCACCCCCTTCGCCACAAGCGCGGTGATCAGCTCCGGCGTAAACGCGCGCCCCGCCGATGGCATCTCCGCGCTTCCGCGATCGGTGGCGTAGACGGTCTGGTAATATTCCGCCGGCCACGATTGATCCACATAGTGATAGCGGATCGGTTGGCCGTTGCGGAGGAGATAGTCATCGAGCGGCGCGGGCACCTCCAGCAGGGCGTTCCAGAGGCGGATTCCTCCGGCCGGCCCGCGTTTCGGATCGACGGCGATCGGCGCCGGGGGGAGATCCGCGACCCGCGCGTGCGGCGTCGTCAGCGTGAGCGCCCCCCCTTCCGGCAATGTCAGCCGCTCGCCGCTCCGTCCCGCCCCGAACGGCCTGGTTCCCCGCTCCGCCGGCTCCCGAAGTTCCACCACCCAGCACTCTTCAGAGCGATGCGTGGAGAGATGGACCACCAGCGGCGTTCCGTCCTCGCGTTGCGCGGGGAGCGCCGCGTTCATCGTCCCGCTGGTGTTGATCAGCAGCAGATCCCCCTCATCCAGCACGCCCGCGATATCGCCGAACCGCGCGTGCGCTATCTCCCCGCCGGAGATGCGGGAGATCATCAGCCGCACATCGTCGCGACGGAGGCCGCGCGCTTCCGGTGGGGCGCCCGCCTCAAGCTCCGGCGGGAGATGGAAATCGAGCGGGTGAAGCTCATCGCGCATAGTGGCGGTATCGAGCAACCCGGCGGGCGCGGTCATATCGCCTCCGCTGGTTTCAGCGCCCGCGCGGTGTAGCGGCCGCTCGGGAGGCTTCCATCGATCAGCGCCATCATCCCCGGAATGCTCTCCTCCGGCAACGGCCGGTCGCTGATATCCTCGCCGGGGAATGCGTCCTGGTGCATCCGTGTCCGCATGTCGCCGGGATCGAGCCGGTAGATTCGGAGGTCGGGATGCTCCACGGCGAGGACCGCCGAAAGCTGCTCCAGTGCCGCCTTGCTCGATCCGTAGCCGCCCCATCCCTCGTACGCCTCCACTCCCGCATCGCTTGTCACATTGATGATCCTTGCTCCCGGCCGCAGATCGTCGCGCATCGCCTGCAACAGCCCGAGTGGTGCGATGACATTGGTTCCGTACAGATCCGCAAGGATATCAAGAGGATAATCGAGCAGCCCCGGCTGCGGGCTTGGCCCCAGCATCCCCGCGTTGTTCACCACAAGATCGGCCCCTCCAAGATCGCGCGCCTCCTTCGCCAGCGCATCGCGATGCACCGGGTCGTTGATATCCCCCGCGATTCCCACAAACCATCCATCCCCCGAAAGGCTCTGCTGCGCCTCTCTCAGTTCATCCGCCCCGCGCGCATCGATGATCAGGTTCCAGCCCCGGCCGGCAAGCTCCCGCGCCAGCGCCAGCCCAAGCCCGCGCGATGCCCCGGTGATGATGGCGGTTTTCTTCTGATATGTGTTCATGATTGTCCCCTGATGATTGTTGGTTCGCGATGTTCTGTGCCGGTCGTCAGGGGACGTTTGAAACGTCCCCGTACAACGTCCCCCGACAGACCATGCAAAATTATCCCGGCGGGGGGGCGGGGACATCAGGCAAAGGACGGGATTGTGTGCTGTACTTCCGTACAGGGAGAGGGCTCAGGGAAGTGTGGGGGCGGCGATAAGTTCAGATCTCTCCACCAGCGTTCTCCGGCCGGATGGGTTGGCGTTGTAGCGGAAACTCATCACCCGGCCGACGCCGGGGGAATAGTAGATGCAGTCATCATCAGTGCCGGGGCATGGGCGACCGGGTTCATCGGAGGCGGCGCAGCGGTAGAATGCCTGGATGCAGGAGTATGTGCCGGCCGGAACGGAGACCGGTTCGGCGATCGCGGTGACGAGCGTGTAGAGGCGCGGGCTTCGCCGATGCGATGGTGATGAAAATGTCGTGTCGATGTCGCCGTAATCCTCCAGCGTGTCCCCCGGCTTCACGGGATATTGTACATGGAGCTGCTCACCGGCGCGGCCGGGCGTTTCGCTGATATGGAGGCCGTCCGGGAGATTTGCCATCCACTCGCCGTGGTTGTTACGGAACCAGCGTTCAGTTCCGATCACCGTATCAGCCACGATCGTAAGCGTGTCGTCGCGCGTGATGATGGGGGTTGTCGTCCGCCAGATCCATCGGTTGCCGATGGCGAGCGGCATCAGGACGGTTGCTCCGGGGCGTGATCGTGATTTTGTTCCGCAGCCCGCGAACCCGGACGCCGCAAGGGTTGCGATGAGAAATCCCATCAGCATTCCGGTTCCGCGCGCTATGATATCCGTTTGCCGCATTGGGTGCTATTGAAGTTTGTCGATTTTGGCGGCGAGGATAAAATCGCTCTCGGTCAGCCCGTTCACCTTGTGCGTCCAGATCTCCATCCCGGCCTTTCCCCACGCCAGATGAATATCGGGATGATGTCCCTGCGATTCTGCCAGCGCGCCGACCTTGTTGGTGAACGCCAGCGCGCCGAGAAAATCATCGAACAGAAAATCCTTCGCCAGATGATGATCATCCACCACGTTCCATCCACCGCCAAGCAGCGCCCGCAGCGGGGCAATCTCCTCATGCGTCAGCGCCGGCACGCCGCCACGGCAGGGGACGCATTCCTTTTCAGCAAGATCGATCATATGAAATTTCCTTTCCGATAATGATACGCCGTCGGTTTCCCGAATCCGGCACTGCAACATTAGCACGAAGCATCGCACCCTTCCAATAATCATCGTTGGCGTAACTTCGTTGTGATGATGCGATGTGATACGGTGCGATGCGGTAGGGGACATTTTGTAAGGGGACGTTTGAAACGTCCCCCTACGGGATGGGACGCGGCGCGATGCGACACAGCATGACAACGTTATTCATATTTGATAATGCAACCATCTGCCATGACACGAATGATATCATCCATCCTCTTCACGCTCCTCTTCACGTCATGCCACGGCCGGACGATTCCCGTGCCGCCGGTTCCGAAGGAATCGCTGACGTTCGCGTTCTACAACACGGAAAATCTCTGGGACCCGGAGGATGATCCCGCCTCGCATGGCGATGATGATTTTACCCCCGAGGGGAGCATGCGCTGGACGAACGACCGGCTGGAGCGAAAGTTGGCGGGGATAGCGCGGGTGATGCGCGGCATGAACGATTATCACGGGCCGGATCTGATAGGGATGTGCGAGCTGGAGAACCGGCATGTGCTGGAACGGCTGACAAAGGAATTTCTTCCCCCCGGCGAGTACGATATCGTCCACGCGGAATCCCCCGACGAGCGGGGAATCGATGTGGCGCTTCTCTACCGGCCGGCGGTGGCAACGCTGAAGCGGCTTACGATGCACCGCGTGGATCTGGGAGCGGGGGAGCGTCCAACGCGCGATATCATGGAGGCGACCTTCGAGAGGAAGGGGCGGACGTTCACGGTGCTGGTCAACCACTGGCCCTCGCGACGGGAGGGGGCCGCGGAGTCGGAGCCGAAGCGGAAGCTGGCGGCGGCAACGGCGGCGCGGATCATCGATTCGCTGACGGCGCTCGATCCGGCCGCTGATATCGTGATGATGGGGGATCTGAACGATGAGCCGGCGGATGGATCGGTGTATGACGCGCTTGATGCCCGCGCATACGACGGCGAGCGGAATTTCGGCCACAGGATGATCAACACCGGGGCGCCGATTGCCGCCACCGACACCATCGGCAGCTATTATTATCACAACGACTGGGAGACGATCGACCAGATCATCCTCTCGCGCGGTCTTCTGGACTCCGCCGGCCTGACGCTGTACGAAACATCCGAAACTATCTACGCCCCGGAATTCCTCCGCGATGCGCGGGCCGATCCGGTGGCGCGTCCGCCATATCACACCTACATAAAATCGGTGAAGTATATCGGTGGCACCAGCGATCATTTTCCGGTGTTCCTCAGGGTGGGCTGGGGGAGATAATTGGATTATCCGCCGAACCGGAATAGATTTGTGATGATAATGCCGATTGGCGTTTCAATATAGATGTCCCGGAGATGGTCCTCTCCGTTGTGGCGCCGTTCGTTTCAATACTCGAAAATTGATTCCCCCGTTTCGCTCCCTCGTTCGCGCTGTATAGCTGCAATGCAATTCTTCCTTCCATCAAATTCATACTCATTTCATATCAGGAGTCCACGTATGAACCTTCGTTCGTACACGATGCCCTCACTTCTCCTCGCTCTTCTCACGACCGGGACACTGCACGCGCAGGTTGCAGGGCCAATGTCGCATGGGGTTTCCATGTCGCGCGCCGCCGCGCATACGCCGCTCGCAAAACCGTCATCGGCTGAATCGCAGGTTCCCAATCAGGTCTATAATCAGGGGGATCCGACGCCGGATGAGCAGTATATGCTGGAGCTGATCAACCGCGCGCGCGCCAACCCGACCGCCGAGGGAGTGGCGCTGGCGAATGCTCATGCCCCGGATATCGATTATCTCTACGATAACTATACTCCCAAGCGAGCCACCGTGCAGGCCGATTTTGCCACGTATCCATCGCGGCCACCGCTCGCCTTTAACGCAAAGCTGATCGCGGCCGCCCGGCGCCAGAGTCGCGACATGCTTAAGAATAATTTTCAGAGTCACGTGGGCTCCGATAACTCCACGTTCGACCAGCGGGTCAATTCCGCCGGGTATACCGGCTGGACCTACCTGGGTGAGAATATCGCGGCATATTCTTCCACGGTCTGGGAAGGACATGTCAGCCTGAACGCCGATTTCGGCAATGCCGATCTGGGGCACAGGAAGAATATCATGAACTTCGAGTCGGACCCCGGCAAGCTCCTCACCGAGATCGGTATCGGGATAGTCGATACGACGGTCGGTGTCAACAGCACTCCGATGCACACCGGCCAGAAGGTCATCACCCAGGATTTCGGAACGGTGGGGGGGCATTTCCTTACCGGCGTGGTCTACAAGGATGCGAACAAGAACGGCTTCTACGATGTGGGGGAAGGGCTGGGGGGAGTGCAGGTGATGCCCGCCTCCGGCACCTACTACGCGGTGACATCCGCCTCCGGCGGCTATACGATTCCGTTCAGCGGAACCGGATCAATGGTGATCACCGCGAGCGGCGGGGCGCTTACCGCCCCCATGCGTGATACCGTCACGCTCGGGACGGAGAACATCAAGGTCAATTTCGTTCCCGGCGCGCCCGGCGTGCCGCTGCCGGCGGCGGTGATGCTGATTGGGCCGCAGAACGGCGATAACGTGCCGACCAGCGGCGTGATGCTCAACTGGAATCGCCCGTCCACCGGCATTACGAAGTTCTGGCTGGAGGTTGGGACAACGCCGAACTTTGCAACGGTGCTGATCTCCGACTCCACCATCACCGATACGATGACGGTGCTGAACAATCTTCAGAAGAGCAAGATCTACTACTGGCACATCAGGGCCGGAAACGAGACGGGATGGGGACCGGCAAGCCAGCCGGGGAGCTTTATCACGCTGGCCGCCGGCGTGGAGACCACGAATAATGCCGTTGCCGGCCGCATCTCCGCAAGCGGGCCGAACCCGTTCAACGGAAGCACGACCATCCGCTTTACGCTGGACCGGACCAGGAGCGTATCGCTCGATATCCTCAACAGCGGCGGTGAGCGCGTTACAACGCTGGTCTCCGGCACGCTGCCGGCCGACAGCTATGCGTTCGAGTGGAATGCCCGCGATCAGGCAAGCGGCGTCTACTTCTACCGTCTGAACGTTGGGGGGACCACCGAAACCGGAAAGATGATCCTCTCGAAATAGAGAATCGAATCGCGTTGATATGACGAAGCCGGATCACGAGCGCGTGGTCCGGCTTCTCTGTTTGCAAGGCTGTCTCAGCCCGCGACCCGCGTGGCTGCCAGCTTGCGGAGGAACCGCGCCATGTGGGGATCGGATCGGTTGAGCGGCACATCGGAAAAAGGGAACCACCTGACCGACTCAAACTCCGTCGCATCAAACGCCAGCGGCTCCGCGCGATCGTGCGCCAGGACGTACCAGAGGGAGACATCGGTGTGGCCGGCCGTCAGGCCGACGGTTTCGGTGCGGGTGATCATCAGCGGCGCGTCCAGCAGGAAGGTGGCGGTGATGCCAAGCTCCTCCGATGCCTCGCGGGAAACGGTCGCCCGTGGATGTTCCCCCGGCTCAACATGTCCACCGGTCGGAAGCCAGAGTCGCGCATTTCGATGATCGACGAGGAGGATATGATCATCATCCACGCAGGCGAAATAGGAGACCAGATGTTGCGGCGGCGTTGCCGGTTTTTCGACGCGGCAGAGTTCATCGCCGGAATCGATCCACGCAAGTGTTTCATCGCGATGGGATTGCTCGATTGCATCAAGCGGCGTAATCGATGCCACCTCCCGGCGGATCAGATCGCGTAGTGATGATATCGGCGAAGACGGTTCATCATTCAAAAACCGGAAGTTCATTGCTGATCCTGATGTAAAGAGATGCGCGGGTTGCGTGGGAGTGGGGGGGGATCACGCCGGCCGCCAGATAAACAATCCCGTGACAACCCCGGCAACCATAAAGCAGAACGTATACGGATCGCGGGTGAAGAAATGGTCCAGCACCGCGCTCCAGTTGCCGGCCGTCAAATGCGCCAGCCCCGCGAAGCCCGATTGATTTGTGAGGAGAAGCATCACGATTGTATCAGCGATGAGAATCCCGAGAATCGTTGCGCTCGTTGCGACAAGCTGATAGAGCGGGCCATGTCCGCCGGAAACCCGCATCGTCACGCCGCTGACAACAGCGCCGAAGACGACCGCGAACGCGAGCGATTCCAGCCGCGTAATCGTGCTGAACATTATCCAGATGAGCGCCAGCCCGCCCGCCGCGCCGAACGCCGCAATAGTCGCCTTCCGAAGCGATCCCATTTTCTTCAGACAGACCATGCAGCGCCCCGGCTCGGTGTTGCGGGACGTGCAATGAGGACAGATATAGATAGCCATGTTGCATCGATGAATGAACCCTGCCGGGCTCTTTAACAGGCCTTTACGGCAGCAGCGCCGCCATCCCATAGAGGACCGTGAACCCCACGAAGAGGAGCGACAGCAGATGATACCCCAGCCGCAGCCACCACGCCGTAAGATGCTCCTTCACATCGAAGATTCCCTGCAATGCCAGACGAACTCCCCAGAAGACGGCGATATAGCCGCAGAGGCCGCGCGCCAGCCCACTTCCGGCCGCAAGCTCCCTGGAGTTGAAAAGGCTGATCAGGCCAAACGCGACGATTGAAAGGACCACGTATCCGCCATACACCCAGTACATCTGCCGGTGAAGGCGGGGGAGTACTGCAAGATCCTTCTTCCAGTTCAACTGAAACGGCACAAGCGATGAGGCAATCAGCACCCCCATCTGTCCGATCCCCGCCATGAATATCAGCGTCGGCATCATCTCTCTCATCGGCATCTCCCGGAATTGATAATGAGTATTCAGCGCGCTCCAATCGCCAGCAGAAACGGGACGATGATGTTCCGCACGAACGGCGGATGAAAGAGCCAGAAGGCCGGGAGGATCAGCACAACCATCGTAAAGATCCGGCCATACGGTGAACGCATCAGCCCCAGACGATGTCCCGCCGGTGAACGCTCGGCAAACATCGCGGCCGCCTGAATCCCGAAGAAGAGCGTCGGCAGACTGTAGCCGCCTCCAGCCGGGATGGAGATCACAAGATCGTGAACGATGCCGCTGAAGAGGAACCCGGCGACGATCGCCCGGCGCGGGCCGAGCAGACGGTTCAACGGGCGGAAGAGGAAGCGGTGCGTCAGGTCGCGGAACGCGGTGTTCCATCGCTTCCCCCAGAACTCGCTGACGCTGATTGATGCAAGCGGCCTGTTCATCAGCGGCCGCGCATCCACGCCGAGGAATCGCCACGCGCAACTGAGGAGATGGAACGATCCGAAATGAAGCATCAGAATAAGCCCCACCATTCCGGTCCAGCCAAAGAGCAGC
>JBDSJW010000175.1:0-10540 GCA_039917235.1 Kapaibacterium sp. (SeqCode)
GCGGGCGATCTTGGCCTGGTCGGCGAAGTGGAATCGGTGAACGTGGAGTTCATCAGGCTCCTTCTCGGCAGCGGGATCATCCCGGTGATAGCGCCGCTGGGGCTGGGAAAAGATGGAGAGGTCTACAACATCAACGCCGACCCGGCGGCGGCGGCCATCGCGGCCGCGCTGAAAGCGGATGCGCTCATCTACATGAGCAACATCGCCGGGATCGACGTGGGGGGGATGGTGGCCGGGGTTCTGACAATAGAGGAAGGGGAGGAGCTGATCGCCCTCGGGACGATCAGCGGGGGCATGATCCCGAAAGTCCGCTCGGCGTTCGCGGCGCTGACGGCGGGCGTACGGAGCGTGCGCATCATCGACGGGCGCGTGCCGCATATCCTGCCGGAGCTTCTCTCCGGACGGGGAACCGGGACGGCGATCGTAAGCGGTATCAACGCATCAATTTTCTTCGAGGAAGGAGTACTGAAGTGAAGAAAGATTTTCTATCCCTGCTCGACCTTGGTCAGGGCGAGCTGAATGATCTGTTCGAGCTGACCGATGAGCTGAAGCTCAGCAACCACTTCAAACCACTTGAGGGGAAGGTCGTTGCCCTCATCTTCCAGAAGCCGTCGCTGCGAACCCGGGTCTCGTTTGAGATCGGCATCCATCAGCTTGGCGGCTATCCGGTATTTCTTCCGCATGAGAGCGTCGGTATCGGCTCGCGCGAGAGCGCTGCGGATGCCGGCCGGCTTCTCTCCCGCTACAGCCAGTTGGTGATCGCGCGCGTGTTCGAGCACAAGGTGTTGCAGGAGCTTGCCGATAACGCGTCGATCCCCGTGGTCAACGCCCTGAGCGATCTCTCCCATCCCTGCCAGGTCCTGGCCGATATGTACACGCTCCGCCAGCATGGGAAGCTCCGTCCCGGCGTAAAGGTTGTGTTCGTGGGGGATGGCAACAACATCGTCAACTCCTGGCTGGAGATGTCGATGCTCTACCCGATGCACTTTGTGCTTGCCGCGCCCGCGGGCTATGGCCCCGACCCGGAGATTCTGAAGAACGCGATGGCCGCCGGCCGCAGCCGGATCGAGATCGTGGAGGATCCGATGGCCGCCGCGCGGGACGCCGATGTGCTCTACACCGATGTCTGGACCAGCATGGGACAGGAGGAGGAGCAGGCCGCGCGCATCAAGGCGTTTGCCGGATATCAGGTGGATTTTCGTTTATTGGGGGCGGCCGATCGGAATTGCGTGGTGATGCACTGCCTGCCGGCGCACCGGGGCGAGGAAATCAGCGCCGATGTGCTGGATGGCAAGCACTCCATCGTCTTCGATCAGGCTGAAAATCGGTTGCATGTCCAGAAGGCGCTTCTCGCCAGGATGATCGACAACCGGGCCCTTGTGGGGGCTCCCCTCCAGTATATGGAAACCGGCGAGCTCCCCTTATTCAGCTCGTAATGTTCATGAACAAGCAGAGCCGGCATTTCACGATCAGGCAGATTATAACGCGGAAAGTGGTGGCAAGCCAGGAGGAGCTTCGGCTCCTTCTGGAGAAAGAGGGGCTGGAGGTGACGCAGGCCACCCTCTCCCGCGATATCAAGGAACTGGCGATCGCGCGCGTCAACACCGCTGATGGAATGCGCTACGTTCTTCGCCCCGAAAGCGATGAACCAAGGCTTACCGCTCTGCTCAGCTACGAGGTGGAATCGATTGGGGCCAACGAGTCACTCATCATTGTGAAGACGCTCCCCGGGCGCGCGCAGGGGGTTGCCGAGATCATCGACAGCCTCCACAGCCCCGATATCCTCGGCACGATCGCCGGCGATAACACGATCTTCATCGCTCCAGCCTCCACGCTCAATATCCCGGAGCTGGTCGCGCGCATTCGCGGCCTTATAGCTCAGGCGAGATAATCCTCCCGCTCCCACGGATCGTATCGATATCCACTGAGGGTGCGCCGGCATCCCCGGCACATCGGCGCGGGCATCCTGCTCTTTGCAACAACCATTCAATACATATAAAGGACCGATAGCGTGAACACGTTGAAGATCGCACTTGCGTATTCCGGCGGACTTGATACCTCCGTCATGGTGAAATGGCTTCAGGAAAACTACGGCGCCGAGGTTGTGACGGTGACCGGGGATCTGGGACAGAAGAAGGAGTTGATCGGCATCGAGGATAAGGCCCGAAGCCTTGGCGTGACCAGCGCGCACGTGATGGACCTGAAGGATCGGTTCGTCGATGAATATGTCTTCCCCGCCCTGAAGGCCGGAGCGCTCTACGAGGGAATCTACCCGATGGCGACCGCGCTCGGCCGGCCGCTGCTGGCGCAGACGCTGGTGGAGATTGCGCGGAAGGAAGGCTGCAACGCCGTGGCGCACGGCTGCACCGGCAAGGGGAATGATCAGGTCCGCTTCGAGGCGACCGTTGCGGCCCTGGCGCCGGATCTGACGGTGCTTGCGCCGGTCAGGAGCTGGGAGTTCAAATCGCGCGAGGATGAGATTGCCTACTGCGAGGAGCATGGCATCCAGGTCTCCGCCACCCGCGTCAGCCCCTATTCGATCGATGAAAATCTCTGGGGGACGAGCATCGAGTGCGGCGTGCTGGAGGACCCGATGGTGGAGCCACCGGCCGACGCCTACCAGCGGACAGTATCGCCGTTCGACGCGCCCGACGAGGTGACGTATGTGATGATCGAGTTCGAGAAGGGAATCCCCGTTGCCCTGAACGGCCGGCGGATGAAGGGCTCCGAGCTGATCGACGCGCTGAACGAGATCGCCGGCGCCAACGGCATCGGGCGGATCGACATGGTGGAGAACCGCCTGGTCGGCATCAAGTCGCGCGAGATCTACGAGGCCCCCGCCGCCGTTGCGCTGCACTTCGCCCACACGGAGCTTGAGCGGCTGACGCTCGACAAGGAAGTGGCGCACTACAAGGCGAAGGTGGCACAGGATTACGCCAACCTGATCTACAACGGCCTCTGGTTCTCCCCGCTGAAAAGCGCGCTGGATGGGTTTATCGAGCAGACGCAGCAGACGGTGAACGGCATGGTGAAGCTGAAGTTCTACAAGGGAAACCTGACGATCGCCGGCCGTACCTCCCCCAACTCCCTCTACGATACCGGCCTTGCGACCTATACCGATGAGGATTCGTTCGATCACAAGGCGAGCGAGGGATTTATCAAGATCTTCTCTCTGCCGCTGAAGACATATCATCGCGTCAATTCCGCGGTGGCGGCGGAATCATCGGTGGAAGCGCATCATTGATGATATCGCATCGTCCGTCGCGCACGAACGATCACACATCTATTATCAGATACTGTAATGTCGCATCAGACACTCTGGGGGGGGCGCTTCAAGGAAGGGCTCGCGGAGATCGCCCTGGCATTTTCCACGTCGATCGCGCTTGATGGCCGGCTTTACCGCGAGGATATCGCCGGGAGCATCGCGCATGTGGAGATGCTTGGAGCTACCGGCATCATCACCCCGGCGGAGGCGGCGACGATTCGCGGGGCGCTGCTGGAAATCGAGGGGGAGATCGCCGGCGGCGATTTTGTTCCGGCGGGGGAGGATGTGCATCTGGCGATCGAGGGGCGGCTGATTGAGAAGATCGGCCCGCTCGGCGGCAAGCTCCATACGGCGCGGAGCCGGAACGATCAGGTGGCGCTGGATGAGCGACTCTATCTGCGGACGGCGCTGCGCGATATGAACGATCGCATCGCCGCGCTCCAGAGCGTGCTGGTGGAGAAGGCGGAGCAGTATGCCGATGTGGTGATGCCCGGCTACACGCACATGCAGCGCGCGCAGCCGGTGCTTCTGGCCCATCACCTCCTCGCCTATGTGGCAATGCTCGGTCGCGATGCCGGTCGCCTGGACGATGCCGCCCGCAGGATGAACCTTTCGCCGCTCGGCGCCGCCGCGTTTGCCGGCACATCCTTCCCGATCGATCGCGCGATGGTGGCCGGCGCTCTCGGGTTCGACGGGATTGTGGGGAACAGCATCGACGCGGTAAGCGATCGCGATTATATCATCGAGACGGCGGCGGCGTGCGGGATCATCATGATGCACCTGAGCCGGATGGCGGAGGAGTACGTCCTCTGGGCCACCAAGGAGTTCGGGTTCCTCTCGATCGGCGATGCGTTCGCCACCGGAAGCAGCATCATGCCGCAGAAGAAAAACCCTGACATGGCGGAGCTGGTGCGCGGCCGCACCGGCAGGGTCTACGGCGCGCTGGTCAACCTTCTGACGATGATGAAGGGGCTGCCGCTGGCCTACAATCGCGACATGCAGGAGGACAAGGGGGCGATGTTCGAGGCGATCGACACCACGAGCGGCTGCCTGGAGATATTCGCGCATCTGCTGGAGAGCACATCGTTCAACCGCGACCGGATGGAATCGGAGTCGCTGGCCGATCTCTCCACCGCCACCGAGCTTGCGGATTATCTGGTCCGCAAGGGACTCCCCTTCCGCGACGCGCACGCCGTGGCGGGGCGCCTGGTGGGGCACTGCGTGGATAACGGCATCGGCTTCGGCGATCTGGATCTGGCGGGGATCAGGGAGTTCTCCGCGGCGTTCGATCAGGATGTGTTCGACTATCTGCTGCCGCGCGCAAGCGTGGCCCGCAAGCGGTCGGCCGGTAGCACGTCGCCGGCGGAGGTGGAACGGCAGATTGCGGGATGGAAGGAACATCTGGCGAAGCGGAATCAATAATCGCAATCGGTGATCGCGCAATCACGGGGCTCTCGAAATCGGGAGCCCTTTGCGTATCGGTCGCGTGGAACCGCCACGCCGGGTTGCCGGCGGGATATCATCCCCCGTTCAATCGTTCACATCTCATAAAATTCATCACCGGGCAGATCGATATCTTGGGGCGCTTTTCCGGCATCGGCACGCGCGTTGCGGGCTGGAAAACGGTTTATTCAGCAACACTATTCGGAGCGATGATGGGATCGATTCATATACGCCGGAATCACAAACTGGGGAAGGCGGAGGCGCGGAAGGGGGTGGAGGATATCGGGCGGCAGTTGAAGCAGCGGTTGCAGGTGGAGTATCACTGGAACGGCGATCGTCTGGAGTTCTCCCGAACGGGAGCACAGGGGACAATCGACGTGACGGATACCGACGTGACGATCGATATCGAGCTTGGGCTGATGCTGAGCGCGTTCAAGGGGCCGGTGGAATCGCAGGTCCACGCATATCTTGATGAGAGCCTCGGAAAGGAATAAGAGGAATGCCTTACTGGTGATCGTCCAGCACGATATGGCCGGCGATCACCGGTTCCTCGCTTCCGTCCGGCTTCAGCACGCGGAGATGGCCGTTGCGGGTGATGCCGATCGCCTTCCCCGCCACCGGGCTTTTCAGCGTATGGCCGTACAACCAGTCGCGATCGAAATAATCGCGCATCTCCGCGTCGTCCAGTTCCCCCATGCGCGTGGGGAGATCGGCATGGAGCGATGCGATGATCGCTTCGAGGAGATCGAGCCGGGTTGTGCGCGGGCGGAGATATTCCTCAAGGAATGCCGCCTGGAGAAAGCGCCGATCGGGAAGATGGACCGGAAACCGGCCGATGTTGATCCCCACGCCAACGATGATCCACGCGGCGGTGCCGGTCGCCTGTCCCTCGCAGAGAATTCCCCCCACCTTGCCGTTGCCGACCACCAGATCGTTCGGCCACTTGAGCATGGTCTTTCCCGGCCTTCCCCCTCCGTGCGCCAGAAACCGATCGATGGCGCGGGCAATCGCCAGCCCTATCCGTATCGGCATCAGCGCCGTCTCCTCGATCCCGCGCGGGCGGAGGAGAAGGGAGAACATAAGCGATGACCCATCGCCGGCCTGCCATTTTCTTCCATGCTGCCCGCGTCCGGCCGTCTGCCGGTCCGCAACCACGATTGTCCATTCCGGCGCCCGTTCCATCGCCAGCGTGCGGGCAACGTTCTGCGTCGATTCCACGGTGTCGTGAAAATCGAAACGGGCTATCCCCCAGAGGCTTGCAAGCTGTTCGCGCGCCTTCCGGTCCCTGCCGATGAATGTCAGTGTATCCTCCATCGCTCCCTGTTCCTACTGAAATCCGAGAAGTGCCACCGCCACCGTTGCCAGCGCAAGGCCGATCAACGCCGTCCTGTTGGGATATTCCTTCCAGAAGATCGCCGCGGCTGCCGTTACTGCGATGACGCCCCCCGCGCTGACCACCGGAAATACCACTGAGCCATCGAGCTGCCTCAAGGCGAGAAGAAGATAGTAGACGCTGAAATAGTTCGGGATGCCGAGAAGAAGGCCGAGGATCACGGCGTTCCGCTTTACCGGCATTCGACGGATGGCAACGACGATCCAGCAGAGGAGCGTCGCAGTCGTGAAGATATAGAAAGCCGTGGCATCCTTGTCAACCCCGTTGCTCTGCGCCACCTTCATCGAGAGATCGGTTGAGCCGACGATGGCGAAGATCGCCGCGATGATTCCCATCCCTCCCTTGCCGCCGCCATACTTCCGATTCCGCTGCGCCAGCCCGAGCAGGATAAACGCCGCGATGCCGATGATGATCCCGGCGATCCGAAGGCCGGAGGGTCGTTCGTTGAACAGGAGAATCGAACCGGTCACGGGGATCAGCATCGAGAGTCGCGCGGCGCTTGTCGGCACCGCCAGGCCGATTGTGCTCATCGCCCGCATCACCAGAATAAAGCCGGCCACGAAACCGATGCCGGCCACCACGCCGAGCGTAATCCATCTGCCGCCGATATCCAGCTTCCCGCTCTCCGACATCACCAGCGCCAGCACCGCCGCCGTGAAGTAATTGGCCCCCGCCACCACCATGCGGTTTCCGCCGCGCGTCTCGTTGATCTTCAGAATCACGGAGGTGATAAGCGAGCTGAGAATCGTCAACAACAGGAATTGCATACTGGTTGATTCGTAAGGTATCCGGTCCGGCAACGGAAGCGTTGCAATCTCCGATTGTCTTCGGTTCCCGGCGCTATTGTTGCGCCGCCGTCATGGCTGATTCTATCATTTTCGGAAGGGCTTTCGGGCTCGGAATCGCCTGAGCCTGAAGGCGATTTCTTCGCAACCGAACGGAGCGCGGCTATCGTGCGTGAATCGCCGCGAACGCCTCCGCCACGCGAACTCCATCAATCGCCGCCGAGACGATTCCCCCCGCGTAGCCGGCCCCTTCGCCACACGGGTAGAGCCGGCCGATCCGTGGATGTTCCAGCGTTGCCGTATCGCGCGGGACGCGCACCGGCGAGCTTGTCCGCGTCTCCACCCCCACAATCACCGCCTCCGCGGTCACATAACCGTGCATCGTCCTCCCGAAATTCTTCAATCCCCCCTGAAGCCGTCGTGCCAGCGGAATCGGCAGAAGATCGTGCAGCGGGGCGGCGGTGATGCCGGGATTGTAGCTGCACGGGGGGAGCGTGCCGGAGGTCCGGTTGGCGATAAAATCGGGGACGCGCTGCGCCGGCGCCCGCTGCTCGCCACCCCCGGCGGTGGCCGCCATCACCTCCAGCGATTTCTGATAGTACATCCCGGCAAGCGGGCCATGCTCCGCGTACGGCGCCAGATCCTCGGTCTCCACCGAGACCACAAGGCCGGAATTTGCAAACGGGGAATCGCGGCGGGAGAGGCTCATCCCGTTGACCACCACCTCATCCTGCTCCGTTGCCGACGGGACGATAAAGCCGCCGGGGCACATGCAGAAGGAGAAGACGCCGCGCTCGCGAACGGTGGATGCCAGCCGGTAGCTTGCGGCGGGAAGCCGCGGATCACGGATCGGGTTGTGATACTGAATGCTGTCGATCAGCGGCTGTGGATGCTCGATGCGGACCCCCATGGCAAATGCCTTTGCCTCGATAAGCACGCCGCGCTTATAAAGAAGGTGGAAGATATCGCGCGCGGAGTGTCCGGTTGCCAGGATCACGGCATCCCCCGTCACTTCATCCCCCGCGGCCGTTACCACGCCACGGATAATGCCGTCATGAATTAACAGGTCAACCACCCGTGTCTCGAAATGGATCTCCCCGCCGGCGTTCAGAATGCTTTCACGCATTGCTGCCACAACTTTTGGAAGCCTGTTCGAGCCGATATGTGGATGCGCGTCGATAAGGATTTCCGGCTGCGCGCCGTGCGCCACAAGGGTTCGGAGGACCCCCTCCACATTTCCGCGCTTCGTGGCGCGGGTGTAGAGCTTTCCATCGGAATATGTTCCCGCTCCCCCCTCACCGAAACAGTAGTTGCTGTCGGGGTTTACCGTTCCCTGGCGCTGAATCGCGACCAGATCGCGGCGGCGGGCGCGGACATCCTTTCCGCGCTCCAGCAGAACCGGCCGTATCCCAAGCTCGATCAGCCGGAGCGCCGCAAACATCCCCGCCGGCCCCGCGCCGACAATCACCACGCGATGGTTTCCCGTCACCGGCGGATATTCCGCGCGGGGCGTATCCTCCTCCGGTGCCGGCTCATCGTGATAGACATCGGCTTTCAGGAGAACTTTTACCGGATGATGGCGCGCGTCCAGCGAGCGGCGGCGGACGCGGACGGCGCTGATCCTCTCCTCCGGCAGATCGAGCCGCGCGGCCGCGAGCGTTCTTAGCGTCGCGGGATCGTCCGGGCTCTCCAGGGAGATTGCAAGTTCAAGTTCGGTTATCATGCGTGCTGTTGAATTACTTCCGGCGTTCAGGCCGTTCGCCCCGGACACCCGCGAATAACGTCGTGGATGACGCCGCTCAGCGCCCCGCCGGAACGGGAAGTTAGAGAGAAGATCGCCACGGTTCCGCCGTGTTTCTTATCAGAACGTATCACCGGGAACCGACCGAAACTACCCGTCTCTAATCCTCCAGAACGCGGAAATGAGGGATGATCAAACGCCCCGCACAACCGCTTCAGATAAAGACTTCTCCGAACCGCGAAGAAATGTAAACGAGCTAAACCTGGTGACCGAAGCTCCGTCACACTACCCGATTCCATGTGAATGTTCGGAAAGAGTCTGAAAAAAAATCGATAACCCAATATCATTGAGGCAAGGAAACATGAAGACGAAATCGATTCTCGGAAACTTCGGCATGGCGCTCATCGGAGCGATGATGATTATGACCTCCGCGGCATTCGCACAGAAGCCGGACAAGGCGGATCGCATGGGGCATCGCGGCGAGATGAAGGACAAGCTGATCCAGAAGCTCAATATCACCGCCGATCAACAGGCAAAGCTGAAGGCGCTCCGCGATCAGTTCAAGACGCAGAACAGCAGCTCGATGAGCGAGATCAAGGCGCTCCGCGAGAAGATGCGGGAGTATGCGAAGAATCATGATGAGGCCAACCTGAAGGCGACCCGCGATCAGTTGAAGGCGAAGATGGAAGCGATGAAGCCGGCCCGCGAGCAGCTCCGCGCCCAGATGAAGGCGATCCTGACCCCGGACCAGCAGGTACAGCTTGAGAAGCTGAAGGCCGACCGCAAGGCCAAGATGCAGGACCGCAAGGATAAGTGGCAGGAGAAGCGGAAGGATCGTATGAATGGTGGCACGCAGAGCGACGAAAACCTGAACTGATAGACGATCCCCGACCTTAAGCGGTAGTCCCAGATACACAGGAGCATCCCCGGATGCCGAATCCCCGGATGTTGAATCATAGATGCCGAATCCGTCGCGAAGCGGCGTGCTCGATCGAAGAGAGCAGATGAATATGATGGGAGTCTATGAGAGAGACGATCGGCGCCGGTCGTAACTCGATTGAAACGCTTCCGATGGATAGGCGAATTGCACATGGGCCGGCTTGTCCGGCCCGTGTCATATCCGGGAGAATTGGTGGACCAAGAATCGATCACCGAAGTATCCCGGCCGATTTCCCGTCATTGATAATCCGTCACTGATACAACGATATACGCCAACCTGTTTTGATGAACACGACCGGATGTTGTCCGGCAGAGATTCGAGAGGTGTGTGATGCAACGAACCGATGATGCAAAAAAGACCGCGCGGAAACGAAAAGAAAATCGTGATGGCGGGATGATCTCCCGTCGCGGAATGATGATGGCGGCATCCGTGGCGGTCATTCTCTTCTGCGCGATGCTCCCCGCTCCGCCTGATCCCAGGCCCCTTCCAGCCGATTCCTCCGCCGGGGCGAGGGAAATCATCCATCTTCTGAACCGCATCGGCTTCGGCCCACGCCCCGGCGATCCCGAGCGGGTGCGGCGGATGGGAATCGATGCCTATATCGATCTTCAGATTCATCCCGAACGGATCGATGATGGAGCGCTTGCGCAACGGCTGGCCGCGTTTACGGTGATGTCCATGCCGATAGCCGATGCGTACCGCAACTATCCACAGCAGTCCGATATCCGTAAAGAGCTTGGCCTCGCGATGCAGGAAAAAAATCGCCCCGATGATTCCGTCGCCGCCGATATAAACGCGGAGCGCCGCATGGTGCGGCAATATTATCAGGAGCACGACTTGAAGCCCCCGAAGGAAATGCTGGATGAACTTCAGGCACAGCGCATCGTCCGCGCGGTTCACAGCGAACGCCAGCTTCAGGAGGTGATGAGCGATTTCTGGCTCAATCACTTCAATATCTTCTGGGGAAAAGGGG